>NZ_JAOCGL010000046.1:0-30943 GCF_029842485.1 Stenotrophomonas sp. GD03777 | reverse complement strand
CGATGTGTGGCAGCGGCACGCTGCTGATCGAAGGCGCGCTGATGGCCGCCGACGTTGCCCCAGGCCTGATGCGGCATGGCAGCCTGCCGCCGAGCCGTTGGCTGGGCTTCGACAAGGCGGCCTGGAAGTCCATCCAGAGCGAAGCACGTGAGCGCGAAGCGGCCGGCCTGGCCGCGCTGAAGCCGGTCATCCACGGCAGCGACATCGACCCGGCTGCGATCCAGGCGGCCCGCGAGAATGCCGAGGTCGCCGGCGTCGCCCACGCGATCCGTTTCACCCGCGCCGATGTCGCCGACCTGGCCGCGCCGGAACAGGAGATCGGTGCGGTGGTCTGCAACCCGCCGTACGACGAGCGCCTGGCCGCCGATCCAGCGTTGTATCGTGCACTGGGCAATGCCTTGCAGAAGGCGGTGCCGCAGTGGCGCGCCAGCCTGCTGTGTGGCAATGACGAACTGGCCTTTGCCACCGGCCTGCGCGCCAGCAAGAAGTACCAGATGTTCAACGGCGCGCTGGAATGCGCGCTGATCGTCTGCGATCCGATCGCTGTTCCGGGCCGTGATCCGGCACAGCCCCGCGAGCTGAGCGAAGGCGCGCAGATGGTGGCCAACCGCCTGCGCAAGAACCTGAAGAAGTTCAAGAGCTGGCGTGCCCGCGAGGACATCACCTGCTTCCGCGCCTACGACGCCGACCTGCCGGAGTACGCGGCGGCCATCGACGTCTACGAGGAAGAGGGGGGCAGGCGGCGTACCTTCCTGCATGTGCAGGAATATGCGGCACCGGCGGCGATTCCCGAGAACGACGTGCGCCGCCGCCGCAATGAGCTGCTGGCCGCCGCGCGCGAAGTGTTCGGCGTGCCACCGGAACAGGTGTCGATGAAATCGCGCGAGCGCGGCAAGGGCGGCAGCAAGTACGGCCGCTTCGAGCAGCGCGACGAGTTCATCGTGGTGCGAGAGAACAACGCGCTGCTGCAGGTGAACCTGTTCGACTACCTCGATACCGGCCTGTTCCTTGACCACCGCCCGCTGCGCCGGATGATGGCCGAGCAGGTGCGTGGCAAGCGTTTCCTGAACCTGTTCTGCTACACCGGCGTGGCCAGCGTGCAGGCCGCCGTGGCGGGTGCCGCCAGCACGACCAGCGTCGACCTGTCGGCTACCTACCTGCAATGGTGCTACGACAACCTGGCGTTGAACGGACAGGGGGGCAACCAGCACCTGCTGGTCCAGGCCGACGCGATGGCGTGGCTGGAAGGCGACCGTGGCCAGTACGACGTGATCTTCTGTGACCCGCCGACTTTCTCCAACTCCGCACGCGCCGATGACTTCGACGTGCAGCGCGAACAACTGAAGCTGCTGCGTGCGGCGGTGGCGCGGCTGGCACCGGGTGGCGTGCTGTACTTCTCCAACAACTTCCGCCGCTTCAAGCTGGAAGAGAACGCCATCGCCGAGTTCGCCCAGTGCCGCGAGATCACCGCACGCACGATTGGTCCGGATTTCGAGCGCAACGCGCGCATCCACCGCGCGTGGGAACTGAAGCGGTTGGGGTAAGCCCGGTAGTGCCGGCCGCTGGCCGGCAACTGCGTCAGAACCGTGGAAGGTCCGCGGGATGCCGGCCAGCGGCAGGCATTACCGCGTCTGGTCCGTAGATCCACGCCATGCGTGGATCGGCCTAAAGCACCAACAATCGCCCCGGCGCATGGGCCAGGGGCCAATGGCCCTGTTCGTACAGCGCAAGCACAGGCTCCCAGTGTGCCGGCAGGCCGAGATGCATCTCCAGCAGGCGTTGCCGGAAGGCGAACATCGCCCCATCGCGCGCCACCAGCTGCAGGTCATGTGCACCACAGCGCAGTGCCGGCAGATCCAGTGCCGAAAGCGCGCGCATCAACGTGCGGTTGAGTTCGCGTCGGGCGTCGGCGAGTTCGGCTGGATGGGGCAGGGCGCCGTGAAACGGATCCGAATCGCCCAGTGTGGTGGGCATCCATTCGAAACCATCGGTATCGATGGTCCGCAGTGCTTCGGCCAGCGACCGAACGGCGACGACGCCGGCCGCTATGGGCAGTGTTTCACCCAACCGGGAAAAAAAGCCGATTCCAGACATCCGCTGCAGCATGCTATCCATACCGGCATTGTAGATCCACGCCATGCGAGGATGCCGCTGTCCCCGTCCTGCGGCTACAGCAATTCCAGCACCAACCCCAGCACCGGCAGCGCGATCGCCAGCGGCGCAATCCATGTTGGACGATACGGGTACAACCCGAACGACAGCGTCACGCCGGCCAGGGTCATTGCGCCCAGCCATAGCACCGGGCCCATCGCCCAGCCGTGGTCGGCCACGCACAGTGCGAACGCCGCCGCCAGCAGCGCCCAGCCCAGCACCCGCCACTGCATCCGCCGTGCGGGTGCGGCCGCGGCCTTGCCATGCAGGTCGTGCTGGTGCTTTTCCATCGACAGCGACAGCGCGGTGAACGCAGAGAACGACAGCGCCAGTGCCAGCAGCATCATGCGCTGGCCTCCGCTTCGGCCGCTTCCGCAGTGTTCACCGATGCCTTCGGTGCAGCCGCAGCGGCCGCACGTTTCTTCTTCTCGGCCGCACTCAGCGGTGGCGTCCAGCGCTGCATGCGCCAGCCGCACAGCGCCAGCATCGCGCCGAACGCGATCATCGAAAGATCGACGCCGGCCAGTACCCAGTCGCCGCTGCGCAGTGTGACCCCGAGGTGGGCATGGGTGGTCACTGCATTGACCACCGGCACCAGTGCGAACGCGGCCGCACCCAGATAGAGCTGCCACGCCCACATCATCCGCTTCGGCCAGATGAAGGCGGCCAGCAGCGCGCCGCCCCAGGCGTAGAAGAACACGTTGGCCTCGGCACTGGAGCGCTCGGCGATCTGCAGCGGCAGCAGGCGGTTGCCCCAGAAGTACGCCGCGAAGGCGATCGGCAGGCCGGCCACGGTGCCGATGTTCAGCGCATCGACCAGGCGCAGGCCGAATCCGGTACGCCCGTTCTTGGCATGCCTGGGACGCTCCTTCACCGCCCACAGCACCACGCCGCTGGCGACCATCAGGCAGCCGACCAGGCCGGACAGGAAGAACAGTGCGCGCAGGCCCCAGTCGGCGAAGCGCGCCAGGTGCAGGCCATACAGCACGCCACGGGTGGCGGTGGCGCCGCCGGACGGCGGCGTCTCTTCCAGCAGCGCACCGTTGACCATGTTGTAGCGCAGCGCCGGGGTGTCGGTGGACAAACGCCTGCCGTCGCGTTGGCGGATGTCGATCACCGCATTGGCAGCGCCCGGGTTGGACACGGTGAAGCCGGCCACTTCCACGCCGTGCCAGTGTGCACGCGCGCTGTCCAGCAGCTGTGCGATCGGCAGCGGCGTGGCGCGGCCCTGTGCCGGCGCGGTCACCTCTGGCATGCCGCCGAAGGCTTCGCTGAAGAACTTGTCCTCGTCCTGCGGGTAGGCGACTTTCACCCCCCACGGCAGGTACATGATCATCAGAGTGACGATGCCGGTGTAGGTGATCATCGCGTGGTACGGCAGGGCCATCACCGCGCTGACGTTGTGGAAATCCAGCCAGGACCGCAGGCCCTTGTCCTTGCGGAAGGTGAAGAAGTCCTTGAAGATTTTCTTGTGGGTGATGACGCCGGTGATGATCGCCACCAGCATGAACATCGCGCAGAAACCGACCAGGTAGCGCGCCCAGTACACCGGGATGTAGTGCAGGTCGAAGTGCAGGCGGTAGAAGAAGTCGCCGCCACGGGTCTCGCGCGCCTTCAATGCCTGGCCGGTGTTCGGGTCGAGCGTGGCGTCGCCGAAGCCACCGCGACGGCCACGACTGGGGTCAGCCAGTTCCGGTGGCAGCCGCCAGAACAGCTGCATGGCCGGGTTGCGCGGCTGCGGCAGGGTGACGAACCAGTTCTCGGCGTGGCTCGCATTGGCCTGCAGGTAGGCCACCGCGCGCTGCGCGGCCACGTCGATGCTGACGTTGCTGGACGGCAGCTCCGGGCGCATCCAGCGACTGATTTCCTCGCGGTAGTAGCTGGCCGTGCCGGCCATGAAGATCAGCAGCAGCAACCAGCCGACCAGCAGGCCCGTCCAGGTATGCAGCCAGGCCATCGACTGGCGGAATCCGTTCTTCATGCCCAGGCGCCCAACAGGCGTGCGACCGCCGCCATCAGCAGGGCGGGGGCGAGGATGCCGACCCAGGCCCGCAGTGCACTGCGGGTGGCAAAGGCCCACAGCGCCGCGCAGGCAGCCACCACAATGGCCAGCAGCATGCCGGTCAGCACGGTCTGGCCGCGCGCGCCGGGCAACGCCACCGCGCAGAACACGCTGGTCATCGAGGCCAGCGCATAGCCGCCGAAAATCGCGGCCAAAGCGCGTGACAGCACGCCCCAGCGCGGGCTGGAGAACAAGGTGCGGGGGCTGGCGGGTGTGGGCGAGCGGTCCACGGCGTTCCTGAAGGTAGGAGAAGGGATGGAACGCGTCCGCGGCCCCCTTGCGCCCTGCGCATGTCGCCCAGCGTGTCCCATCGACGAAGCACTGCCCGCGCAGACGGGCAGCCCAGAAGTCGGGGCAGTACACGGGCGATGGGCACGTTTTTCGTGCCCGTTTGGCTAAGCGTACAACCGATCAGCAAATGATATGTATTCGCATTTCATGAATCAAGCGTGCTGATCGTGGGCGTTGGCCGGGGCTAGAACCTGAACACCACGGTTGCCGCATGCAGCAGCAGGCCGATCAACCCGCCCACCAGGGTGCCGTTGAAGCGGATGAACTGCAGGTCGCGACCCACACTCAGTTCCAGTTGCTCGACCAGGTGCCGCTCGTCCCAGCCCTTCACGGTCTGCGCGATATGCGTGGTCACGCCCTCGCGCAGGCGGCCGGTCAGGCGCTGTGCACCTTCCAGCAGGTGCTGGTTGAGGGCCTCGCGCAGGGCCGGGTCGGCCTGCAGGCTGCTGCCCAGCGACGCCAGGCTGCGCCGCAGGTGTCCGACCAGCGCCGAGTCTTCGCGTTGCAGGTCGGCGCGCAGGCTGGCATGGATACGCGCCCACAGCCCCTGCACGTAGTCCTGCAGGGCGGGGTGGTCGATCATGTCCTGCTTGAGCTGTTCGATGCGCTCAGCCAGCGCCGGGTCTTCGCGCAGGCGCTGCACGTAGTTCTGCAGCCAGGTCTCGTAGTCCTGGCGCAGCGGATGCTGCGGCTCGGCCAGCACCTGTTGCAGTTCTTCCAGTACCGCCCGCGCCAGGCGTTCGGCCAGGCTGTCGCCGATCTCGTCGATTGGCTTGACCCAGTTCACCGTGCTCGACAGCGTCGGCCATTCGCGCTGGATGTAGCGCACGATCAGCTGCGAGGCGCGCTCCTTCACCTCCGGCTGCTCCAGCCAGCGTCCCAGGCGCTGCAGGCCCTCGTCCAGCACGCGCTGGTGGCGGCCATCGGCGGTCAGCAGGGCCAGCAGTTCACCGGCGGTGGCAGCAGCGTTCCACTGCCGCAGCTGCTGCACCACGAAGGCATGCAGTTGCCGCCGCACCGCGGTTTCGTCGAAGAAATCCAGTGCCTGCAGCGCCCAGCCGCGGGCCATGTCGGCCAGCATCCGCGAGCGTGCCGGGTCGGCCAGCCAGCTACCGAGACGACTGGCCGGATCGAACACCTGCAGCTTGGCCAGCAGCACACCCGGTTCCAGGAACTGGTCGCGCACGAACAGCGCCAGGCTGTCGCCGATGCGTTCCTTGCTGCGCGGGATGATCGCGGTGTGCGGAATCGGCAGGCCCATTGGCCGCCGGAACAGCGCAACGACTGCGAACCAGTCGGCCAGCGCGCCGACCGCAGCAGCCTCGCAGAAGGCCGAAACCCAGGCCCAGATGCCGCGTTCGCCGTGCCAATGGCTGACCGCGAATCCGGCCAGCATCAACAGCAGCAGGCCCAGTGCGAGGGCTTTCAGGCGCCGCAGCTGGGCGCGGCGCGGATCGTGGGCAGGCGTCATGCCGGAAGTCTAACCGGCACTACCTGCTTGCGCAGCGCGGCCAGCTGCGCGCGCAGGGTGTCGTTCTCGCGGGTCAACGCGACCACGCGGCGGCGCAGGGCCGGGGCATCCTCGCCCAGCTGTTCCAGTGCCAACAGTACCTCGGCGTCGCGGCTGGCGATCTCGTCCTCGCTGGGCTCCTCGAAGTCCATCTCGGCCGCGTCCGGCTTCGGCGCGCGCGGCTTGCGCTTGGATTCGCGCACGCGCTTGGCCGCCTGCTTCAGCTCATCCTTGCCGCCGGCGGCGGCGGCGCGTTGCTCCTCTTCGGGCAGATCGGCCACGGCTGCGGCGGCGCTGATCGAGATCACGCCGGCCTTCACTGCCTCCACCACTTCGGGTGCAGCCTGGGCATGGATGCGCTCGATCATGCCGACCTGGCTGGTACTCAGCTTGGCTTCGCGGGCCAGTTCGGCGCGGCTGAGCTTCGGTGCCGGCTCCCACGGCGGGCTGTCCTCGCCCGCCTCATCGGCAATCTCGGCGGTACCGTCGCTCTCGCGCTGCAGCTGCGCCTGCTCGACCTGCTTGCGGGCGGCCAGGATGTCGCGCTTGCGCAGCGCCAGCACGCCGCGCTGGAAATCGGACACGCTGCGACGGCCCAGATGCTGCTCGATCATCCACAGGTGAACGTCTTCCATGCTCTGGAAGCGCGTGTTCTGCACGGTGTTGAAGGGCAGGCCATGCTTCTGGCAGATGCCGAAACGGTTGTGACCATCGACCAGCACATTACCCCACAGCACCAGCGCATCGCGGCAGCCTTCGGCCAGGATGCTGCGCTCCAGCGCGTCATGTTCGTCCGCGGTCAGCGGGTCGATGTAGGCCTTGAGTTCTTCTTTGACGACGATATCCATGGGCACGGCAACGAGCAGGAGCGGAACCGCCCATTGTACCCGCTCGCCGCCGCCGGCCCGGGCTCAGGCGGTGACCCGGATCATCTCGCCCAGGGTGCCGGTGATCTGGTCGATCTGCGCCTTGTCCACGATCAGCGGCGGCGACAGCGCGATGATGTCACCGGTGCAGCGCACCAGCAGCCGGCCATCGTGGAAGCAGCGCCGGAACACCTCGTAGCCGCGGCTGCCAGGGGCATCGCGGCGCGGTGCCAGCTCGACCGCGCCGACCAGCCCGAAGTTGCGGATGTCGATCACGTTGGGCAGGCCCTGCAGCGCGTGCAGCCGTTCCTGCCAGTACTCGCCCAGTTCGATGGCGCGCTCGAACAGGCGCTCCTCGGCGTAGACGTCCAGTGTTGCCAGCGCTGCGGCGCAGGCCAGCGGGTGACCCGAGTAGGTATAGCCGTGGAACAGCTCGATGGCCTGCGGCGGGGCCTGCATCAGCGTGGCATGCACGGCGTCGCTGGCCAGCACGCCGCCCAGCGGCACCGCGCCGTTGCTGACCGCCTTGGCGAAGGTCAGCAGGTCCGGTGTGACCCCGAAGCGCTGCGCGGCGAAGGGCATGCCGACCCGGCCGAAACCGGTGATGACCTCATCGAACACCAGCAGGATGCCGTGGTGGTCGCACAATTCGCGCAGGCGCTGCAGGTATCCGGGCGCGGGCAGGATCACCCCGGCGGAGCCGGCGATGGGCTCGACGAAGACGGCGGCAATCGTCGAGGCGTCATGCAGCGCGATCAGCCGTTCCAGGTCGTCGGCCAGCTCCGCGCCCTGGCGCGGCAGGCCCTTGCTGAACGCGTTGCGCTGCAGGTCCAGGGTGTGGCGCAGATAGTCCACGCCCCCCAGTTGCAGGCCGAACGCCCTGCGGTTGTTGGGCAGACCGCCCAGCGCCATGCCACCGAAACCGACGCCGTGATAGGCCTTCTCGCGGCTGATGAAGCGCGTGCGCTGGCCCTCGCCACGCTGGCGGTGGTAAGCCAGCACGATCTTCATCGCGGTATCCACCGCCTCCGAGCCGGAGCTGGTGAAGAACACATGGTTGAGCGGGGCCGGAGCCAGTGCGGCCAGCCGCTGTGCCAGCGCGAAGGCCGGCGGCGAGCCCACCTGGAAAGCGGGCGAGTAGTCGAGCGTGCGTGCCTGCCCGGCGATGGCCTCGACGATGCGCGGTCGCGCGTGGCCGGCGTTGCAGCACCACAGGCCGGCGGTGCCGTCGAGGATCTGTCGGCCATCGATGTCTTCGTAGTGCATGCCTTCGGCGCGGACCAGCATGCGTGGTGCCGCCTTGTACTGGCGGTTGGCGGTGAATGGCATCCAGTAAGCGTCCAGTGACTCGGGGCGCTGTGTGGTCAGGTCGTGCAGGTCGCTTCCGGGACGCTTCATGCCAGCTCCGTCGGGTCCGATGCGACGAATGTAGCGCAGCCACGTCACGGCGGAGTCGCGGTGACCCCGGTATAACCAAGGCTCGTTGAATGCTGGAGCTTCCCATGGCCGATTTTCCCGACCGCAGCCATTGGCAGGCACTGGCCCTCCAGCTGTCGATGCCAGGCCAGGCCTTCATCGATGGCCGCTATGTCGATGCAGCCAGCGGCGCCCGTTTCGACTGCGTCAGCCCGATCGACGGTCGCGTACTGGGGGCGGTCGCCGACTGCGACGCACAGGACGTGGAGCGCGCGGTACTGGCCGCGCGGCGCAGCTTCGAGGCCGGCCACTGGTCGCAGGCCAGCCCGGCCCAGCGAAAGCGCGTACTGTTGGCGCTGGCGGCATTGGTCGAAACGCATGCCGACGAGCTGGCCCTGCTGGAAACCCTGGACATGGGCAAGCCGGTGCGTGATGCGCGCCGCATCGACCTGCCAGGCGCGGTGCGCTGCCTGCGCTGGACCGCCGAGGCCGTGGACAAGCTGTACGGCGAGATCGCGCCGACCGGCCCGCACGAACTGGGACTGGTCACGCGCGAGGCCGCCGGGGTCGTGGCCGCGATCGTTCCGTGGAACTTTCCGCTGCTGATGGCCTGCTGGAAGATCGCGCCTGCATTGGCCATGGGCAACTCGGTGGTGCTCAAGCCGTCCGAGCGCTCGCCCTTGAGTGCGTTGCGGCTGGCGGCGCTGGCCGCCGAAGCGGGCCTGCCAGAGGGCGTGCTGAACGTGCTGCCGGGGCACGGTGCGCGCGTCGGTGAGCCGTTGGCCCTGCACATGGATGTGGACGTGCTCGCCTTCACCGGCTCCACGGCCACGGGCGCGAAGCTGCTGCAGTGTTCAGGGCGATCCAACCTCAAGCGGGTCTGGCTGGAATGTGGCGGCAAGAGCCCGCATGTGGTGTTTGCCGACGCCCCTGATCTGGACGCCGCCGCGAAGGCGGTGGCACAGGGTATCTTCTTCAACCAGGGCGAGGTCTGTACCGCAGGTTCGCGGCTCCTGGTACAGCGTTCGATCCGCGAGGATTTCGTGCATCAGGTGGTTGCCTATGGCCAGCACATGCACCCCCGCCATCCATTGGACCCTGATGCGCCGATGGGCGCGCTGGTGGATGCCGCGCACCTGGACAAGGTGATGGACGATATCGCGCGCGCCGAAGGCGAGGGTGCCCGGTTGCTGCTGGGTGGGCGGCGCGCCGAAGTGGAAGCCGGCGGCAGCTACGTCCAGCCCACCGTGTTCGACCAGGTGCGCCCGGAGCAGGCACTGGCGCGCGAGGAAGTGTTCGGGCCGGTGCTGGCTGTGCTTGGTTTCGAAGACGAGGCCGAAGCGGTGCGCGTGGCCAATGACAGCCGCTACGGCCTGGCCGCCGGCCTGTGGACACGGGACCTGGGGCGAGCCCACCGCGTCGCGCGCCAGCTGCGTGCCGGCAGCATCTGGGTGAACGGCTGGGATGGCGGCGACATGACCGCTCCGTTCGGGGGCTACAAGCAGTCCGGCAACGGGCGCGACAAATCGCTGCATGCGTTCGACAAGTACAGCGAGATCAAGGCCACCTGGATGCAGCTGTAACGACGCGATTGCTGGACGGCTGTTCGCTCTCTGTAGAGTCGAGCGATGCTCGACTGCCGTTCGTTCTTGTAGAGCCGAGCCATGCTCGGCTGCATCTCGCGAAGAACCGTCGAGCATGGCTCGACGTTACAGGAGGCGCCTGCCCCCTCGTCGGCATCGGTGTCGGCTGAAACCATCGTGCCGTACCGCCGCCAGCCCGTGGCAGAATCGGTCGATCTGCCATTTCCCGTGTTGCCGATGTCCTCGATCACCGCTGCCGCGCCGCCCGTGAATTCCCCCCGTCGTGTTCTGCTGGCCAGCCTGATCGGTACCACGATCGAGTTCTTCGACTTCTACATCTACGCCACGGCCGCGGTGCTGGTGTTCCCGCACCTGTTCTTCCCGGACAGCAGCGAACAGGCAGCCCTGCTGCAGTCGCTGGCAACCTTCGCGGTGGCCTTCATCGCACGCCCGGTTGGCTCGGCAGTGTTCGGCCATTTCGGCGATCGCATCGGCCGCAAGGCCACCCTGGTGGCTGCGCTGCTGACCATGGGGCTGTCCACGGTGCTGATCGGCCTGCTGCCGACGCACGCGCAGATCGGTCTGTGGGCGCCGGCGCTTCTGGCGCTGTGCCGTTTCGGCCAGGGCCTGGGTCTGGGCGGCGAGTGGGGCGGGGCAGTGCTGCTGGCCACCGAGAACGCACCGCCGGGCAAGCGTGCCTGGTACGGCATGTTCCCGCAGCTGGGTGCACCGCTCGGCTTCCTGCTGTCGGCCGGCATCTTCCTGGTGCTGGGCCGTTGCCTGAGCCAGGCCGACTTCCTGCAATGGGGCTGGCGCATTCCGTTCGTGGCCAGCGCGCTGCTGGTCGGCCTCGGCCTGTGGGTGCGGCTGAACATCCACGAGACCCCCGACTTCAAGCAGGCGCTGGAGCGCAAGGCGCCGGTGCGGCTGCCGATGTGGACGGTGCTGCGTGACCACCCGGTGCCGATGCTGCTGGGTACCCTGGGCGCGTTCGCCACCTTCGTGCTGTTCTACCTGATGACCGTGTTCAGCCTCGGCCATGGCACGGCGGTGCTGGGTTACAGCCGCGAGCAGTTCCTGCTGATGCAGATGGCCGGCATGCTGTTCTTCGCGCTGGGCATCCCGCTGTCGGCGCGCTATGGCGACCGCTGGGGGACGCGCCGCACGATGATCGTGGCCAGCGTGCTGATCATCGGTTTCGGCGTGCTGTTCGCGCCGCTGTTCCAGCCGCACAGCCCGTGGATGGTCACCGCCTTCCTGTGCCTGGGCCTGTTCCTGATGGGCCTGACCTATGGTCCCTGCGGTACCTTCCTGGCCGAGATCTACCCGGTGGAGGTGCGCTACACCGGCGCATCGCTGTCATTCAACCTGGCCGGCATTCTGGGTGCGGCACCGGCGCCGTACCTGGCCACCTGGCTGGCCGAACGCTTCGGTCTGGTCGCGGTCGGCTACTACCTGTGCCTGACTGCGGCAGCGACGCTGTGCGCGCTGGTGGCACTGCACCGGCGCGCGCTGCGGTTCAGCCAAAGAAGCGCTTGAGCGTGCGTCCCAGCCAGCCACCGCCCTGGTGCTCGCGGGTGAACTGGTTCAGGTGTGCCTTGACCTGTTCGGCATAGGCCTGATCATCGCCGCGGATGTGGTTGAACAACCAGCGCGAGAGCATCGTGCGCAGTTCATCGCTGATGTCCTCGCCGGCCTGGAAGCGCAGCCGGTACTCGGCCACACGCTTGATGAAGATCTCATGCACGCGCTTGTGCGCGGCACAGAACGGGTAGCCCGCTTCCTCCATCAGCTCTTCCTCGAACGCGAAGTGCGACATGGTGTAGTCGACCACCTCGTCGATCACTTCACCCACTGCCGCGCGCTGCAGGCTGGACTGGGCCACGTGCAGGTGGTTGAGCATCTCGATGATGCGGCGGTGTTGTTGGTCGATCACATCGATGCCGATGTTCAGATCGTCCTGCCAGACCAGTAGTGCCATCCCCGGCTCCCCTTCATGCGTATGTCGGGGCCGACTGTAGAGCTGTCGTGCGGGAACGGCGTTGATCTGGATCAAAGCGAGCCGGTCAGGTCAGCGCAGGCTCGCGTGGACGCAGCGGGCTGGCCACCGTGGTGCAGCTGACCCGATTGCGGCCACCGGCCTTGGCCAGGTACAGCTGGCGGTCGGCCTCGGAGATCAGCCGGTGCAGCGCATCGCGCTGCGGGCGCAGGCAGCACAGGCCGATGCTGACCGTCATGCGCAGGGTAGCGGTGCCGATGTCCACCTCCAGTGCGGCGATGCGCTGGCGCAGCTCCTCGAAGTACAGCAGCGCCTCGTCCTGTTCCATGTCTGGCACCAGCAGGCAGAACTCCTCGCCGCCGAAGCGCGCGATCAGGTCGTGGCTGCGTGCATGCGCGGTCACCGCGCCGGCCACCGCGCGCAGCGCGTCGTCGCCCGCTTCGTGGCCATGGGTGTCGTTGATGTGCTTGAAGTGGTCGATGTCGATCATCGCCACCGCCACGCATTGGCCGTGCAGCTGCAGCTGCGGCAGCTGACGCTGGCTCTGCTCCAGGAAGAAGCGTCGGTTGGGCAGGCCGGTGAGGAAATCGCGGGTGGCCAGGTCCTGCAGGGTGCCGATCAGCTCCAGCTGGTCCACGTTCTGCGAGACGCGGCAGAAGAACTCCTCGCGCGAGAACGGCTTGCGCAGGAAATCGTTGGCGCCGTTCTTCAGGAAGCGCGGGATCAATGAGGCGTCGGTATTGCCGGAGATGCCGATCACCGCCACCTTGTCGCGCGAGCGCAGGGTGCGGAGGCGACGGGTGAATTCCACGCCTTGCATGCCGGGCATTTCCTGGTCGACCACCGCCAGGCGGATCGCCGGATGCGCCTCGATTGCAGCCAGGCCCTCGTTGCCGTCGGCGGCTTCGTGCACCTCATGCCCATACATCCGCAGCAGGGCGGCGGCATAGCCACGCGCGGACGGCGAATCGTCCACCACCAGCGCGGCGATGCGTCGGTTGCGTTCCAGCCGCTGCACCAGCCACACCAGGTAGTCGATGCTGCCCGGGGTGTTCTTCAGCACGTAGTCGATGATCTGCTGCTGTAGTACGCGCTTGCGCAGGTCCTCGTCGTAAACGCCGCTGACCACCACCGTCGGCAGGTCGCGCTTGAGGAAGAACTCGACCACCGCATCGCGGTCGCCGTCGGCCAGCACCAGTCCGGTCAGCACCAGGAACCAGCCCCCGCCTTCGCTGAGCAGCCGGTCGGCCTCGGCCAGGGTGGAGGCGATCACCACCGGCAGTTCCAGGCGCTGCTCGATGGCTTCGCGCAGCATGCCGGTGAACGCACGGGAGTTTTCGACCAGCAGGATCCGCTGCGGCAGCGGATCGGCCAGGTCGCCATCGACGGCGGCCTGCGGCAGCACGGGCATGATGCGGTGGCTCACGAGGGAGGGGCTCGGCACGGATAGCGGCGGTTTCGGGCGCAACTTTAGCGGAGCAGCGTGCCCTGCGCGTCGTTCCCGGTCAGGCAGGCGATGCGAATGCCGCCGCTGTACCCGCAATCGATTCGTGCAGGACGAGCCGGAGCCGGTTGCTACGGCAATGCACCGTGCCGCCGTAGGCCATTATCCGGCCGGCCAGACGCTCGGTGGCTTGCTGAACGGTCCGGTTCGACAGCGTGCAACCACGGTCAAGCAGGCCCACAACCACCACGATGCCGCGGCGTTCGCCAGCCTGGCCGCTCCGGGCGCGCACGCTGACCTGTCCCGATTCCAGCTCCAGCAGCAGCGACACCGCCTCGATCAGCGAGCGATAGATGGCGAGTTGCAGGTCCACCGTCAGCAAGCAGGGGTTGCCCTCCAGCCGGGGCGGAATCACGCGATGGGAGTTGTTCCAGGTCTCGCATGCGCCGCCAACCCGAAGCGCGATATACAGCCCAACCTGCTCCAGCCCCGTGGGGTAGACCAGACTGGCCTGTTCACGGAACAGCCGCGAGTGCACGGATGAGGCGTGCTGCAGGCTGTTGGCCACGGCATGATGCCCCTGCGCCTTCAGCCAGCTGACCATCTCGCCGAGCGAGCTGTCCATGCCTTCGCCGAGTTGCTTGAGATGGGAGGCGCGCTCGCGAAGCTCACGCTCACGGGTCTGATGCGAACTGCGTGCCAAGCGCAATGTGGTTTCCTCAGCCAGTCCACGGGACCGTGCACGCTCATGGTGATAGCTGATGCTGGATCCCAGTGCGAGCAGTGCGACACTCATCACGGCCATGTTCTGCTGGGTGGCGAAGGTGCCCAGGTCGAACGAGGACGGTAGGCCGGTGCTGGGTGTGGCGAAATGGAGTGGAAGGTTCAACAGCGGAATCGCGATGGCAGCGCCACGCCACCCATGCATGAAGGTCAGGGCGATCGCTGGTAGGGAGGACAGCAGCACCAGGTGGGTGCGTGTGGTGTGGGCACTGATGGCCGTAAGCTGCATGCACAGGGCCAGGACCAGCATCACCAGGATGGCCGTGACCGTAGGTGCAGCAAAGCGGCGCGTCCAATTGGGGGCCGCGTCTCGTCGCGACCAGAGGAATGCCAGTGGCACGAGGGTAATGACGGCGGCGAAGTGGCCAAAGATCGTGCGATCAACTGCGCTAAGCAGGTTGCTCGGCGGCGGGTTCGACCACAGGGCGAATGAAATGCCCATATTGAGAACCGGGACGAACAACGCCGTGCAGAAGGTCAGCGACAGCAGCCAGAGGCCGGCGGCGGACTCCGATGGCATTCTCATGCGGTGCAGGTGGACCACCAGCATCGCCATCGGCATCAGCAGCGTCGAGGCCAGGATGACCCAGGCCAGGCCGTAGCTGTCGATCATGGGGATGCGCAGGGTTGCGAAGTAGGCGTACTCGCCAAGCAGCAGGTAGGGCCACAGGCGGGTCGGGACGATCAGGAGTGCCGCTGCCCGGATGCCCGCTGGCAGGAAGAACTGATCCAGCGAGAACTGACGCGAGACAAGGCAGCTCAAAGCGTAGACGGCCGCGAGTGCGATTCCGACGGGTCGGATCCGGAAGCTCAGTTCAATCGATTCTTTGAATCGCTCCAAGCCCGCGTCTCCCGTCTCCCGGCCAATGATGACTGGCCACTTCCGAAGACATTATCGACAGTTGGAGAAGGGCGCAATCGAGGTGCGTGGCCTCCCTTTGCGCTGCAATTGGCGGCTTCCTGTGCTTCGTGGCCCTACACGCCCGGCAGTGCGGCGGCATAGCCACCAACGGACGGTTAATCTTCCACAATCAGCGCGCCCACGGTTCGATCACGTTTTAGCCGTTGCACCAGGCACATTGGGCAGTTAATGCTGTCCGCTGTGTTCCCCATCACACAATCGACGATGTCCTGCAGTTACACGCGCTTGTCCAGGTCCTTGTCTCAGATGCCACTGACCTGCACCGTGGCGGGTTTCGATGCAGGTATTGGCGATTTCGGACGCAGCATCGGCGTGGCATGGGTTTGCATCGATCCAGTGGATTATGTCCCATGGGCACTACGGAGTCCGCCCGGTATATGCTGATGCGATTGGCGGTAGCATCCTTCTTGATCCGTATTGCATCCAACCTGGAGGTTAGTGTGAGAAGTTTCCGAATTCATGCATTTGCTGGTGCATTGATGTTGGTGCCGGTATCCGTTTTTGCTTTTGCCCCGGGTGACGACCATGGAATCAAGATGGCCGGCCAAGGACTCGGCCAGTCGATTCCGCAGGCACAGGACCTGAGCGTGGATCCCGGCTGGTTGGTCTATGGGTTCGAGCGCGATGGCATGGACTATTTCCAGGTAAACGATCTCGCAGGGCACGTGCACATCGTGATCGGCAATGCTGCGGGCACGTTCTGGGTGCTGCCGGCAGGTGACCCATCTGCGAGGGTGTCGTTGCCGGAGCAGCGCCTGCCTGTTCCCGCAAAAGCCACCAGAACGGTTGTCTATCGGTCTTCCGCATTCACGCTGGTCAGATATGCTGGCGGAGCTGATGTGTTGTGGGCGGTAGAGGCACCCTGATACTGCCTGTTGCCGGGATATCGGAGAGCGCCAGTGTCAGACTGCATGGGCACCCGGATGTTCGCCGGGTGCCCATGACGCCCTTGGCCAGGGGATGAGCGGGACGCTTATGCGATTCCGCTGCTTTGGTTCGCTCCGGCCGCTTGACTGTGAAATGCACTACTGCAGCGCAGAGGGTGCGGGGCAGCTGTACTGCGATGGAGCGCTGGGCACTGCCTCAAGTTTTGATTCACGGTCGAGGAACAGAATCCTGACCCGGTTGCCATAGCAGTCAACGGTCCCGTCATAGGGCAGGGTTCGCCCGGACAGCCGCTCGAACGCTGCCATGGTTGTCTGCTGGGAAAGGCGCCGACGCGACTCCAGCAGCGACACGACCATGAGGATTCCGCGCCTGGAACCCATTCCGCCGCACCTTGCACGAATGCGAATCTGGCCACCTTCATGCTTGAGAAGAATGGAGACCGCATCAATGAGTGTTCGGTAAGCGGCCAACTGCAGTTCCACGCTCAGGTTGCAGGGGTCGCCCTTCAGATCCGGGCGGAGAACGCGCTCCGTCAGCCTCCATGACTCGCGGATGCCGCCAGCCTGCAAAGCCACGTAAAGCCCAAGATGCTCCAGGCCCGAGGGATAGACCATGCTTGTCTGTTCGCGAAAGAGCCGCGAATGTACATTTGAGGTATGCAGAAGGCTGCTGGCCACTGCGTGATGTCCCTGGGCCTTGAGCCAGTCGGCCAGCTCAACCAGCGACGTATCAATGCCGTCGCCGAGCTTGCGAAGGTGCAGGGCACGCTCACGCAGCTCCATCTCGCTGGCCAATTGCGAGCTCCTCGCAAGATGGATGGCGTCCCTTTCCCCCATCTCGCGCAGCCTGTAACGATGGTAGAAGTGGGTGATGCGTGATCCGAGCAACAGCAATACGATGCCGCTGATCGCCATGATCTGCTGGGTGATGAAGGCCGCTGGATCGAATGCGGTTGGATGTGTGTTGGGCGTGGTCAGGCCGATGACCATGTTGAGCACCGGCACTGCAAGGGCGGCACCCTTCCAGCCATACAGGCAGGTAAGTGCGGCCGCGGGGAGTGCCAACAGCAGCAGGAGCGTTGCCTTCAGCGCAACCCAGTCTGCGGGCAGTTGAGTTGCTGCTATCCCGATCAGCAGCATCAACGAAAGTGCCGCCAGCATCGGGGTCTTTCGTCCAGCGTTCCACTCCTGCCCCACGTCCTGTCGCGCCCACAGCATGGCGATGGGGGCCACCGTCAGAATGCCGATGAAGTCGCCCACGCTGTAACGCGCCGCATTGGTCAGGAAGGGCGTGGAAGGGGGTGTTGGCCAGAGCAGATGGGAAAAGCTGAGGTTCAGCAGAGTAATAACGACGCTGGAAGCGGCGGCAATCAACAAGAGGCCGATCGTCTGCGACTCCGCCATCAGTCGCCGTTGCAGCTTCACAATCAACATCACTGCGGGCATGAGGAACGCGGAGGCAACAATGACCCATGTCAGGCCGTACTTCTCGATCATTGGCACGCGGGACTGTGCAAAGTACGCATATTCGCCCAGCAGCAGATAAGGCCACAGGCGCGGCGGGCACAACAGTACGGCCGCCACCCGGATGCCGGCTGGCAAATAGAACTGATCCAGCGACAGCTGTCGGGTTGCCCAATAGGCAACTGCATAAAGCAAGGCAAGCATCAGGCCAGCCGGACGAATGCGCACCTTCAGCAACAATCCTTCTTTCCACCAGTCCAATCGCACGTCCCCCTCTCCTACGTGTCCCCTGTCAGCTTCCATTCGCCGCGGGGCCCGGTTTCTCAGGACGTTATCGGTCTGCGAACGATTATGCAATTGCACAGCTGCGCATTTAGGTAATTGACCAACCATCCATCACACATGTTGCGTGAAAATCTGTGACGTGTGCAGCACGATCAGCGCTGCGGTGCGCTTGTCAGAACGTTCAATACAGGTGGAGATGCAGAATCTTCACCACAACGCATCCCGCAGCTTGTACCACGACATCGCCGCCACCAGCAGCGGCGTGCGCAGCAGCCGGCCGCCAGGGAAAGGCGCATGCCGCAGCCGCTGGAACACGTCCAGGCGCTCGCTCTGGCCGGCAATCGCGGCGGCGATGACTTCGCCGGCCAGCCCGGCGGCGGCCACCCCATGGCCGGAGAACCCCTGCGCGAAGTACAGGTTGCCGTCCAGCCGGCCCCAATGCGGGGCGCGGTTGCGGGTGATGTCCACGTAACCGCCCCAGACCTGCTCCAGCGGCACGTCGGCCAGTTGTGGAAACACCTGGTGCATGCGCCGCTGCATCACCCCGTGCAGGCCGGGTGGGGGCAACGCCGAGTAACTGGCGCGACCGCCGAACAGCAGCCGGTGATCGTGGCTGAGGCGGAAATAGTCCAGTGCCCACGCGGTGTCGGCCACGGCCATGTTGTTGCCGATCAGGGCGCGGGCGCGCTCGGCACCGAGCGGCGCGCTGGCGCCGATATAGGTGCCGACCGGCATGATCCGGCGTTCCAGCTCGGGCAGCAGGCCCTGCAGCCAGGCATTGCCGGCAACCACCAGGTGCGCAGCGCGCACGCTGCCCCGCGCGGTATGCAGGGTGGGCTGCGGTCCGCGCTGCACGCGGGTCACTGCGGAGTTCTCGTGGATCACCACGCCGGCCGCGCGCGCCGCATCGGCCAGGCCACGCGCATAGGCCAGCGGGTGCAAGTGCGCGCTGTGCGGATCGAACATCGCGGCGCGGTAGCGCGGGCTGTCCAGCTGCGCGCGCAGGGCATCACGGTCCCACCACTGCATCGGGTAGTCGTAGTGGCGCTGAAGGTGCTCGCAGTTGGCGTGCAGGTCGCGCTCGTGGCGTTCGCGGATGGCGACGCTGGCGTGGCCCTCCACCCAATGGCAGTCGATACCATGGCGATCGATGCGCCTGCGCATCGCCTGTACCGCTTCGCGCGACCAGTCGAACAGGTGGCGCGCATCGTCACGGCCGAGCTGACGCTCCAGTTCGTCCACCTCGCAGCCATAGCCGGCCAGCGCCTGGCCACCATTGCGGCCGGACGCGCCCCAGCCGACCCGCTGTGCGTCCAGCACTACCACGCGCTGGCCACGCGCGGCCAGTTCCAGTGCGGCGGTCAGGCCGGTATAGCCGGCGCCCAGCACCGCAACGTCGGCCTGCACCTGCCCCTGCAACGAGGGCAGTGCGGGCGGTTCGGGCAGGCTGGAGGCATACCAGCTGGGCGGAAACGCGGCGCTCACTGCAGGCCTCGCGGGCGCAGTGCGGGAAGGCGAAGCGGGGCAGGTCGATCAGCGTTCACCCCGGTAGTTTCGCCGATGCGCGGCAGCTGCGGTGTGACGGCAGCGACTTGCCGCCGTTGCCAGGCGACGGGTAACGTGTCGGCACGCCAAGGAGTGTCCCCATGCGCCGCCTGCCCTGGGTGGGCCTGCCCACCGACAGCACCGTGCTCGGCCACCACCGTTTCGCGGTGGCCGGCGAGAAGTACGTGCGCGCGCTGGCCGAGGCGGCCGAGGTGACCCCGGTGGTGTTGCCGAGCCTGCAGCCACCGTTGCCGGCCAGCGACTGGCTGCTTGGGCTCGATGGCCTGCTGTTGACCGGCGCGGTCAGCAATATCGAACCGCAGCACTACGAGGGTGGCCGCAGCTGGCCAGGCAATCCGCATGATCCGGCCCGGGATGCCAATGCCTTTGCGTTGCTGCACGAAGCGCTGGCGCTGGACCTGCCGGTGCTGGCGATCTGTCGCGGTTTCCAGGAATTGAACGTCGCGCTGGGTGGCAGCCTGCATCCGCAGGTGCATGCGGTGCCCGGCCTGGCCGACCATCGCGAAGACCCGCAGGCGCCGGTGGAAGTGCAGTATGGGCCGGCCCATGCGGTGACCCTGGTCACCGATGGCTGGCTGGCGCAGTGGCACGGCAGTAGCCGCGCGCAGGTCAATTCGGTGCACGGACAGGGCATCGCCCGCCTCGCGCAGGGCCTGCAGGTCGAGGCCATGGCCGATGACGGACTGGTCGAGGCAGCGCGCAGCCTGCACCATGGATTTGTGCTCGGCGTACAGTGGCATCCGGAGTGGCGTGTCACGCAGACGCCGTTCTATCACGCTATTTTCCGTGCGTTCGGCCAAGCTTGCCGGCAGCACCAACAGAACCGACTGGATTCCCGATGAGTTCCCGAACGCGCCCGCGCAAGACGGCCACGCCCCCCGCACCGCAGGAAAGCAGCCTGCTGCGCTGGCTGAAGGAGCGGCGCATCACCGAGGTGGAATGCCTGGTGCCGGACATCACCGGCAACGCCCGCGGCAAGATCATTCCTGCCGACAAGTTCTCGCACGATTACGGCACGCGCCTGCCGGAAGGCATCTTCGCCACCACCGTCACCGGCGAGTTCCCTGACGATTACTACGACCTGACCTCGCCGTCGGACTCGGACATGATGCTGCGGCCCGATCCGGATACGGTGCGCATGGTGCCGTGGGCAGCCGATGCCACCGCGCAGGTCATCCACGATTGCTACACCAAGAGCGGCGAACCGCACGAGCTTGCGCCGCGCAACGTGCTGCGCCGCGTACTGGCGGCTTATGCGGAACTGGGCCTGCGTCCGGTGGTGGCGCCGGAGCTGGAGTTCTTCCTGGTGCAGAAGAATACCGACCCGGACTTCCCGCTGCTGCCACCGGCCGGTCGCTCGGGGCGCCCGGAGACCGCGCGGCAGTCGTACTCGATCGACGCGGTCAACGAGTTCGACCCGATCCTCGACCTGATGTACGACTACGCCGATGCGATGAAGCTGGACGTGGACACGCTGATCCACGAATCCGGCGCAGCACAGCTGGAGGTGAACTTCACCCATGCCGATGCGATGGACCTGGCCGACCAGGTGTTCCTGTTCAAGCGCACCATGCGCGAGGCGGCGATGCGCCACGGGGTGTACGCCACGTTCCTGGCCAAGCCCATGGAGAACGAGCCCGGTAGTGCCATGCACATCCACCAGAGCCTGGTGCGGGTGAGCGATGGCAGCAATGTGTTCGCTGGCGAGACCGATGCTGAGGGTGAGTTCAGCCCGGTGTTCGGCCACTACCTGGGCGGTCTGCAGAAGTACGCGCCGCAGGCGATGGCGTTCTTCGCGCCGAACGTGAATTCCTACCGACGCCTGGTGTTCGGCGAGGTCTCGCCGAGCAACGTGCACTGGGGTTTCGACAACCGTACCTGCGGCCTGCGCGTGCCGCTGGATACACCGGAAAACATGCGCGTGGAGAGCCGGTTCGCTGGTTCCGACGCCAATCCGTACCTGGCAATGGCGGCCACCCTGGCCTGCGGCCTGCTCGGCATCCGCGAGCGGCTGGCGCCGGACGCGCCGGTGACCGGCAGCGCGAAGGAACTGGGCTACAACCTGCCGCGCTCGCTGGGCGAGGCGCTGGACGGGCTGGAGCAGTGCAGCGAGCTCCAGGCCCTGCTGGGCGAGCGTTTCTGCCGCGCCTACATCTCGGTCAAGCGCAAGGAATACGAGACCTTTTTCCGCGTCATCAGCTCGTGGGAGCGCGAGTTCCTGCTGCTGAACGTCTGAGCATCTGGAATAGAAAAATCCGCCGCCGGGGGGTAGGCTGGCACCCGTCGCCGGCCCCGCCGGCCCCCCTTCCCGCATTCTGGAGCACCCGATGAAGCTGCGTATCCTCACGCTCGGCCTGGCCTCCGCCATGCTTGCCGCCTGTGGCGGTGGCAACGGCGGCGCGCAGGACAGCCAGGTCCTGAACGTCTACAACTACAGCGATTACATCGCCGAGGACACCATTCCGACCTTCGAGAAGGAGAGCGGCATCAGGGTGACCTACGATGTGTTCGACAGCGATGAGATGGTCGAGACCAAGCTGCTGGCCGGCAACAGCGGCTACGACGTGGTGGTGCCGACCCTGAACTTCTTCGGCCGCCAGATCCAGGCCGGCGTGTTCCTGCCGCTGGACAAGAGCAAGATCCCGAACCTGGCCAACCTCGATCCGGCGGTGATGAAGCGCATCGCCACCCAGGACCCGGGCAACCAGTACGGCGTGCCGTACATGATCGGCACCACCGGCATCGGCTACAACGTGGACATGCTGAAGCAGCGCTTCGGCGGCAGCACCGATATCGCCAACAGCTGGGACCTGGTGTTCAAGCCGGAGAACATCAGCAAGATGAAGGACTGCGGCGTGACCATCCTGGACACGCCGGCCGACATGATCCCGATCGCGCTGCATTACCTGGGCCTGGATCCGCACAGCGGCGACCCGGCCGAACTGCAGAAGGCGGCCGACCTGCTGAAGTCGATCCGCCCGTACGTGCAGAATTTCCACTCCTCGCAGTACGTCGGCTCGCTGGCCAACGGCGGCACCTGCCTGGTGGTCGGCTGGTCCGGTGACATCATCCAGGCCCGCGACCGCGCCGAGGAAGCCAGCAATGGCGTGCACGTGGCTTATTCGATCCCGAAGGAAGGTGCGCCGCAGTGGTTCGACATGCTGGCGATCCCGAAGGACGCCAAGCACCCGGAAGCGGCTTACAGGTTCATCAACTATCTGCTGGAACCGAAGGTCGCCGCGGCCAACACCAACTTCATCCACTACGCCAACCCGATCCCGGCCGCGACACCGCTGGTGGACGAGGCGATCCGCACCGACCCGACGATCTATCCGCCGGCTGACGTGGCCGAGAAGATGTTCACCTACTCGATCAACACGCCGGAGACCGACAAGCTCTACACCCGGCTGTGGACCGAGGTGAAGACCGGCCGTTAAGCGGGTCTGGCGCCGCCGGGCGTTGCCCGGCGGCCGCCTTGCTTCACCGTGCCGGAATCGGTACCGCCGCCCTCGCCAAGGTGCCTCAGGATGGCCGGCAGCAGGTCGCGTGCATCGCGGCCGCCGTTGCACAGGAACGACGAACTCATCCGCTGCAGGTTGTGCATGCCGATGAAGAACAGGCCCGGTTGCGGGGAAACGCCAAACTCGCCCAGCGGATAGCCGTGGGCATCCAGCGCGCCCTGCACATCGAGCCAGGGCCACTCGGCGGCGAAACCGGTGGCCAGCACCACCGAGCGGATGTCTGTGGACGGCAGATCCAGCTCGCACGGGGACGGTTCCGGCTCCCAGTGCAAGTAGACCTCTTCGGGAATGTAGCGGGCATCGTCGGTGCGCGGTTCGGGCCGCGTGGCGTAGTACGCGCTGGCCAGCGAATCGAGATAGGCATACTCGGCCCGCGTCGCTTCGATCGCGGCGCGAAGTTGCGGGCGGACATCGGCGAAGCGGGCGGTGTTCCCATTGAATTCCTGCAACCGGCCCAGCAACCTGATGCCTGCACGGTGCATCGCCAGCAGGCTGATCGAACTGCCCAGGCCGGCGCTTCCCTTGCCGGAAATCAGGGGGAACTCCGCGGTGCGGGCCTTGCGCAGCGCGTCCGGCTCGCCTGCCAGTACGGCCGCCGATTGGCTTACGTGTTGATGGATGCGCCCGGCCATGTCCCACCAGGTCATCGAGTCCTTGCCGCGCAGCCGACGGGTGTGCGAATGACGCTCGGCCAATGACCAGTACACGCTGCGACCACCGTCGCGCAGGTCCTGGGCGATCTGCGCGCCGGACTGGCCGCCGCCGATGACCAGCACCGCGCCCTCGGGTAGCTGGCCGGGACCGCGGTAGTCGCTGGAGTGCAGCATGGTGAGGCCTGCTGCGGGCGCGAACGGGGCCCGGGGCAACCGCGCCCGGCGGTATTCACCGGTGGCAACCACCACCGCCTGGGCATGGATCAGTCCCCGGCTGCTGTCGATGGCATAGCCACCGGACTCGGGCCCGACCCGATGGACCACGCACCCTTCGCTGATCGGCAACGAGCGCTCGTCGGCATAGTCGCGCAGCCGTCGGATCACTTCCGGGGCCCCCATGAACCCTTCCGGGTCATCCCCGGCATAGGCATGGCCATGCAGGGCCATGGTCGCGTTGGCGGTGTTGGTCTGGAACGAATCCCAGCGTCGCCGCCAACTGGCACCCACGGTTTCGGCCTCCAGCACGCGATGCTCGACGCCGGCCTCCTGCAGGAGCGCGCTGAGCGACAACCCGGCCTGGCCGGCGCCGATGATGACCAGCGGCAGCCGTGCAGGCAGGCAGCCCGGCAGGCGGGGCGGGAAAGGGGAGGGGCTGTCCGGGGAAATCACCAGGGTCGGTCCATGCAAGGCCTAGATCCGGGGCATTGCGCGGGGAATGTCCCGGGCTTTCAATGGATCCCGCTCTGAAAAATGTTGCAGATCGGGCCGCCGCCCGTGGTGTCTGGCCGGGACGGCCGTCCGGGCGTCGAGGAGACCCCGGGCCTCCCGGCGCACAGGCCACCATGGCGGGGGAAAACCGACACACCTCGGGAGGCCTGGGCGCGCCAGCGGCCGCTTCCACCCACTGCCGTCATATCCCCTTCGGCCCCCGGCCGTTAGAATGGCCGCCGCTGTCCACCGCCCGCTCCCGGAGCCCCCATGCCCGTTGAAGCCCAGCCGGTAGCCGCCGTCGTCGACACGACCGGTGCGCCCGGCTATCTCTCCATTCGTGATCTGCGCAAGGAATTCGACGGATTCGTCGCCGTCGACGACGTCAACCTGGACGTGCGCAAGGGCGAGATCTTTGCCCTGCTCGGTGGCTCCGGCAGTGGTAAATCGACCCTGCTGCGCTGCCTGGGTGGCTTCGAGACGCCCACCAAGGGCAGCATCACCGTCGATGGCCAGCGCCTGGACGCGCTGCCACCGTACCAGCGGCCGGTCAACATGATGTTCCAGTCCTATGCCCTGTTCCCGCACATGACGGTCGAGCAGAACATCGCCTTCGGCCTGAAGCAGGATGGCCTGGGCAAGGACGCGATCAGCAAGCGCGTCGGCGAGATGCTCGACCTGGTGCAGATGGGCCACCTGGGCAAACGCAAGCCGCACCAGCTGTCCGGTGGCCAGCAGCAACGCGTGGCGCTGGCGCGGTCGCTGGCCAAGGGGCCGAAGCTGCTGCTGCTGGACGAACCGATGGGCGCGCTGGACAAGAAGCTGCGCTCGCAGATGCAGCTGGAACTGGTCAGCATCATCGAATCGTCGGGCGTGACCTGCGTGATGGTCACCCACGACCAGGAAGAAGCGATGACCATGGCCACCCGCATCGCGGTGATGGATGCCGGCTGGATCCAGCAGGTCGGCAAGCCGGACGAGGTCTATGAGCAGCCCGCCAACCGCTTCGTCGCCGAGTTCATCGGTTCGGTCAACCTGTTTGACGGGGTGATCGACGAGGACCTGCCCGAGTACGTGACCGTGCGCTCGCCGCTGTTCCCGGCGCCGATCTACATTGCCCATGGCATCACCTGCTATGAAGGGCAGCCGGTCGCGTTCGCGCTGCGCCCGGAGAAGGTGATGATCGGCAAGGACGAGCCAGAAGGGCACACCAACAAGGCGCAGGGCGTGATCGAGGACATCGCCTACTTCGGCAGCCACTCGGTCTATCACGTGCGCCTGCCCAGCGGCGCCAAGGTGCTGGCCAACTTCGCCAACTCGCAGCGCTGGGCCAGTGATGGCTTCACCTGGGGCGACGAGGTGTGGGTGCACTGGCGCGACAACGACGGCGTGGTGCTCACCTCATGAGCGTCGCCGGCCTGAAGCGCTGGCTGCCGGGGCTGCGTGCCACGGTGATCGGCATTCCGTACCTGTGGCTGCTGCTGTTCTTCGCAGTGCCGTTCCTGATCGTGCTGATGATCAGTTTCTCGCTCAGCCGGGTCGGCTCGCCGCCGTATACCTGGCTGTTGCAGTACGTGGACGGCGGGTTCTCGCTGAAGCTGAACCTGGAGAATTACCTGGCGCTGTTCCGCGATTCGATCTATGCGCAGGCCTTCCTGAGCTCGATCAGGATCGCGGCCATCTCCACCTTCCTGACTCTGCTGATCGGCTACCCGATGGCCTATGCCATCGCCCGCCTGTCGCCGGCCGCACGCAACGTGGCGATGATGCTGGTGGTGCTGCCGTCGTGGACCTCGTTCCTGATCCGCGTGTATGCGTGGAAGGCGATCCTGGACCGCAACGGCCTGCTCGACCAGTTCCTGCAGTTCACCGGCCTGCAGGCGCTGATGACGTCGATGGGGCTGCCGAAACTGCAGTTGATCGATACGCCGACCGCGGCCTACATCGGCATCGTCTACTGCTACCTGCCGTTCATGGTGCTGCCGCTGTACGCCAACCTGGTCAAGCATGACCACCGCCTGCTGGAAGCGGCCTACGACCTGGGGGCCAAACCATGGCAGGCCTTCCTCCGCATCACCCTGCCGCTGTCGAAGGCCGGCATCATCGCCGGCTGCATGCTGGTGATGATCCCGGCAGTGGGTGAATTCGTGATTCCGGAAATGCTGGGTGGCTCGGAGACGCTGATGGTCGGCCGCCAGCTGTGGAACGAGTTCTTCAACAACCGCAACTGGCCGGGTGCCTCGGCGATGGCGGTGGCGATGATCCTGTTGCTGCTGGTGCCGATCCTGCTGTTCAACCGTTCCCAGCAGCGCCTGCTGGAAGGGAAGCAGGCATGAGCCCGCGTACCGCCAAGGGCCTGGGGCTGGGCGTGCTGCTGCTGGGCTTCGCCTTCCTGTACCTGCCGATCCTGCTGTTGATGTTCTATTCGTTCAACAGCTCGCGGCTGGCGATGGTCTGGGCCGGGTTTTCCACCCGCGCCTACAGTGACCTGTTCGCCGACCGCGCGCTGATGGATGCGATGTGGACCAGCCTGGTGGTGGCGTTCTGGACCGCCTGTACCGCCACCGTGCTGGGCACGCTGGCGGCGATGGTGATGACCCGCTTCAAGCGCTTCCGTGGCAAGCCGCTGTTCGGTGCGCTGGTCACCGCGCCGCTGGTGATGCCGGATGTGATCCTGGGCTTCTCGCTGATGGCGCTGCTGGCCTCGATGGGCGCGATTCCGGGCTTCCCGGCGCGCGGCCTGGCCACCATCTGGATCGCGCACGTCACCTTCACCCTGTGCTTCGTCACCGTGGTGGTGTCTTCGCGCCTGCAGGAAATGGACCTGTCGCTGGAAGAAGCCGCGATGGACCTCGGGGCCAGCCGGCTGACCGTGTTCACCCGCATCACCCTGCCGATCATCGCGCCGGCGCTGGTGGCGGGCTGGCTGCTGGCGTTCACCCTGTCGCTGGATGACGTGGTGGTGGCCAGCTTCGTCGCCACGCCGGGCTCGACCACGCTGCCGATGAAGGTGTTCGCATCGGTGCGCATGGGCATCAGCCCGAAGATCAATGCACTGGCCACGCTGCTGGTGTCGGCGGTATCGATCGCCGCGGTGATCGGCTGGTACATCAATGCCCGCGCCGAGAAGCGGCGCCAGCGCGACCTGCAGCTGGCGCGGCAGGACAACGGCTGAGTACACGATCCGTCCACTGTGCCGGCAACACCCGGCTCACGGCCGGCGGCGCACAATGGGGGTCTTCCAGATGGAGATTCCCCATGACCGTCGAGATCGTCGACCCGGCCACCGGCCAGGTGACCTACCGCCATGAACTGATGGGCGCTGCCGACATCGAGCAGCGCCTGCAGGCCGCCGCCGATGCGTTCCCCGGCTGGGCCGAGCGTTCGCTGCAGGAACGCGGCGCGATCCTGCGCCAGATCGCGGCGCAGCTGCGCACGCGCCGCGACGACCTGCAGCAGGCGATGACCCACGAGATGGGCAAGCTCAAGGCCGAAGCGCTGGCCGAGGTCGACAAGTGCGCGGCGGCCTGCGAGTACTACGCCGACCATGCGGCCGACTATCTGAAGCCGCAGCTGATCGACACCGAAGCCCAGCGCAGCTACGTGCGCTACGAGCCGATCGGCTGCGTGTTCGCGGTGATGCCGTGGAATTTCCCGATCTGGCAGGTGTTCCGCTTCCTCGCACCGGCGTTCATGGCCGGCAACGTGGCCCTGCTCAAGCACGCCAGCAACGTGCCGCAGTGTGCCGACCTGATCCTGGCGGTGTGCCGTGATGGCGGCCTGCCGGACGGCGTGTTCGACGTGCTGCACATCGACAACGACCAGGCCGCCGACGTGCTGCGCGACGCACGGGTGAAGGCGGTGACGCTGACCGGCAGCGAGCGGGCAGGGCGCTCGATCGCCTCCAACGCCGGCAGCCAATTGAAGAAGTCGGTGATGGAGCTGGGTGGCAGCGATGCCTTCGTGGTGCTCGACGATGCCGACCTCGGCAAGACGGTTGCGGCAGCGGTGAAGTCGCGCTTCGACAACAGCGGGCAGACCTGCATCGCGGCCAAGCGGTTCATCGTGGTCGAGGCGGTAGCCGATGAATTCACCCGCCGCTTCGTTGAAGCTGCGGCCGAGCGCCAGTACGGCGACCCCGATGAGCGGGGCACCACGCTGGCGCCGATGGCCCGTGCCGATCTGCGCGATGAACTGCACAAGCAGGTACAGGCCAGCGTGGCCAAGGGTGCGCGGGTGCTGATAGGCGGCGAGCCGATTGCCGGCACCCATGCCGGCTATCCGGCCACGGTGCTCGACCAGGTCGGCCCGGGCATGCCGGCCTACGACGAGGAACTGTTCGGTCCGGTGGCTGCGGTGATCCGGGTCGCTGATGAGAGCGAGGCACTGCGCGTGGCCAACGACACGCGCTTCGGCCTGGGCGGCAGTGTGTGGACGCGCGATCCGGTGCGCGGCGAAGCCTTCGCGCAACGCATGGAATGCGGTGCGGCCTTCGTCAATGCCATCGTCAAAAGCGATGCGCGGCTGCCGTTCGGCGGCAGCAAGCAGTCTGGCTTTGGCCGGGAACTGGCCGACCACGGCATCCATGAGTTCATGAACATCAAGACCGTTTACGTGGCTTGATGCCGAATGGCAATGCCGGCCGCTGGCCGGCATTGCCCTGGTTGCCGGCCAGCGGCCGGCACTACCACCAGCGGGTCACAACCACTTTGCGCGCTTGAACAACCGGTACAGGCCCACGCAGACGCCGCCCACACCAACGATCATCAGTGGGTAGGCCCACGGTTGGCTCAGCTCCGGCATGTGGCTGAAGTTCATCCCGTACCAGCTGGTGATCAGCGTCGGTGCCGCCAGCAGCGCGGCCCACGCACCGAGGCGCTTGACCGTCTCGCCCTGCGCCAGCGTCACCAGCGACAGGTTCACGCTGAGCGCGGTGCCCAGCATCTCGCGCAGGGTGTCGATCACATCGCTGATGCGTACCGCGTGGTCGTGCACGTCACGGATGTACAGCTTCACTTCGTCCGGAACCAGCTCGCCCTGGTAACGGCGCAGCTGGGCCAGCACATCCTGCAGCGGCGCCACCGCCATCCGCATCTTGTTCAGTTCGCGCTTGAGCTCGTACAGGCGCACCACGGTGCTGCGCTTGTAGTTCTCGGCGAAGATGTCCTTTTCCAGCAGGTCCAGGGTGTCGCGGAAGCGGTGCACGATCGGCAGGTAATTGTCGACCACGAAGTCGGTCACCGCGTACAGGCAGTACGACGGGCCCATCTTCAGCAGCTGCGGCTCACGCTCGACTCGAGCACGTACCGGCGCGTAGGACAGCGAGGCGCCGTGGCGCACCGTCACCAGGAAGCGCGGGCCGAGGAAGGCATGGGTTTCGCCATACTGGATGCGCTCGTCGACCATCTGCGCGGTGGTGACCACCACGAACATCGAATTGCCGTAGGTCTCGACCTTGGGCCGCTGGTGCGCGTTGCGCGCATCCTCGATGGCCAGGTCGTGCAGGCAGAATTCTTCCTGCAGTTTCAGCAGCACATCGTCGTTGGGATCGTACAGGCCGACCCAGACGAAGCCATTGCCACTGGCGATGACATCGCTGATGGCGTCCAGGCTGATATCGTGGCGTATGCCCTCGTCATCATAGTGGACGCAGTTGATGACGCAGGCGGGGTTGGCTGAAGCAGGGGCGGAAGCGGAGGCGGGCAATGACATGCCCGCCATCGTGCGTCAGCGCCGTGTTTCGGACAAGTGAGGACGGCGCCCCAACACCCAGGCCAGTGCCGCGTGCACGGGCAACAGCAGTACGATCCACTGCACGTTGTACTGGGCCTGCAGGCTCAGCCAGTGCAGCACCAGCGCGGCCACGGCCTGTACCGCCAGCAGCCACAGCACGATCCTGAACATGCGCCCCGGCACGCGCCGGCGCAGCAGGCTGATTGCTCCGGGCAGCAGCAGCACGGCCAGCGGCGAAAGCAGCAGCAGGTTGCGGTTGGCCCAGGCGGCGTAGTGGGTGCTGAAGCCCCACAGGAACACCAGCAGGCTGCCGGCGACGGCGCACAACAGCCAGAACGGCAGGGCCAGCCCAGCCAGCAGGCGCGGCCGGTTGCGCAGCGCCAGCACGCCGCCGGCCACGACCAGACCAAGCAGCAGCCACGGCCACCAACGACGCGCGAACTCCTTCGGCTCCGGATCAATGCGGTGCGGCAGCAGTTCCTGTTCGGACTGCACCAGCGGCCGGCCATCACTGTTGCGTGCCTGGCGCAGCGCATCGGCCAAGCGCATCGGCACGAATGCTTCCTGCCAGCGCGACAGCGGCTGGTCGGCGAACGGCCCCAGGCCGACATCGAAGCCCAGCCACATCCACGGGGCGGGCGAGGCCAGGCGCACCGACTCGCTGCGGTAGGTGTTGCCGCGCGAACGCCCCGACAACTGCGACTGCAGGCCACCGCCCAGTGCCTTGTCCACCGTGTCGCGTACCATCGTGGCGCAGTTGGCGGTGTAGTAATCGTAGTGGTAGCGCGCGTTTTCCGGCTTGGCCCGCTCGGCCAGGTCAGCGGCCAGGGAACGCGCCTGTTCGGGGCGCAGGTCCAGCCACTGCACGCTGGCACCGCGGCCGGTCTCGTCGTAGTACGACAGGTCCTGCTGCAGCGGCAGCGCCACCAGGTAATACATCATGTCGCCGCGCACGAAGCGGCTGATGAAGTCGTCCTCGGACGGATCGAAGTAGCCGAAGTTGTATGAGGTCGCTTCGCCACTGGCCGGATCGACCACGACGATGGCGTCATGGCCGAAGCGTTCGAAGAAAACCGTGCCCGGCTGCATGGTCACCACG
>NZ_JAOCGL010000045.1:0-31007 GCF_029842485.1 Stenotrophomonas sp. GD03777 | reverse complement strand
TCAGGCTGCGAACAGGCCGCCAGCAGCAGAGCGGGAATCAGGTAGGCCATCCGGCGCATACGCGCACTCCATCGAAACAGGAAGCCCGATGGTAGCGCCGCCACAGTGACGGCAACAAAAAGGGGACGGAGGGGATTAAGTCGTTAGTGGCACAAACGACTTAATCCCCTCCGTCCCCTTTTTCTGATCAGGCCTTCAGCAGTTCGAACTGCACGGCTTCGCCGGCGGCCGACGAGGCGCAGACCCACAGGTCGAACTGGCCCGGCTCGGCACGCAGCACGCCATCGCGGCCGGTGAACGCCAACTGCTCGCGGGTCAGGGTGAACACCACGTCGGCGGACTCCCCCGGCTGCAGCGCCACCTTGCGGAAGTCCTTCAGCTCACGCACCGGACGTACGCGGCTGGCCACGCGGTCGTGGATGTACAACTGCACCACTTCCTCCCCGGCCACATCACCGCTGTTGGTCAGCGTGGTGGTGATGGTCAGGGTGTCGTCCCAGCCAAGCTGCACAGCACTCAGCTGCGGCACGCCGTAGGCGAAGGTGGTGTAGCCGATGCCGTGGCCGAACGGGTACAGCGGCTCGTTCGGAATCTCGCGCCAGCGGGCCTTGAACTCCGACATGGTCGGCAGCTCCGGACGGCCGGTGCGCGGGTGGTTGTAGAAGTACGGCTGCTGGCCGGACACCTGCGGGAAGCTGACCGGCAGGCGGCCGGACGGGCTGTAGTCACCGAACAGCACATCAGCCACGGCATGGCCGGTCTGCGTACCCAGGTACCAGGTCACCGCCACGGCCTGCGCATTGCGCACCGCGCCCTGCAGCGCCAGCGCGCGGCCATTGCGCAGCAGCACCACCAGCGGCTTGCCGGTCATCGCCACGGCCTCGGCCAGTGCCTGCTGTGCCGGCGGCAGGGTGATCTCCACGCGCGATTGCGCTTCACCGCTGTAACGCTGCGGTTCGCCCAGCGCCAGCACCACCACATCGGCGCGCAGCGCGGCAGCCACCGCCGCTTCGGTACCGCCCGGAATGGCCGCTTCCAGTTCGCAGCCCGGCACGATTTCCAGCAGCGCTTCGTCGCCGATGGCGGCACGCACGCCGGTTTCCAGGTCGACGTAACGCTGCTTGTCGCCGAACAGCGTCCAGCAGCCTTCGATGTTCTCGCGGTCCTGCACGAACGGGCCGATCAGCGCGATCTTCTGCCCGGTCTTCTGCAGCGGCAGCACGTTGTCGCGGTTGTTCAGCAGCACGATCGAACGGCGCGCGGCATCGCGCGACAGTTCATCATGCGCAGCGATATGCGAGGTATCCGCTTCGCGCGCCGGGTCCAGCGAACGGTACGGGTCGTCGAACAGGCCGATGGTTTCCTTCAGCCACAGGATGCGGCGCACGCCTTCATCCAGCACCGCCATCGGCACTTCGCCGCTCTCGACCAGGCCCGGCAGGTGCTCGGCGTAGAAGCCGCTCTGCATGCTCAGGTCCAGGCCGGCGGTGAACGCCTTGGCGGTGGCATCGCGGTCGTCGGCGGCATAGCCGTGGGCGACCAGCTCCATGTCGGCGGTGTAGTCGGAGATCACCACGCCCGGGAACTTCCATTCGCCGCGCAGGATGTCGGTCAGCAGTTCAGCGTTGGCACTGGCCGGCACGCCGTTGATGTCATTGAACGAGGACATCACGGTGATCGCGCCGGCCTCGAAGGCGGCCTTGAACGGCGGCAGATGCACATCGCGCAGGGTCTGCGGCGAGATGTCCACCATGTTGTATTCCATGCCGGCCATCACCGCGCCGTAGGCGGCGAAGTGCTTCGGCGTGGCCAGCAGCGAATCGGCGGCGCGCAGGTCGCTGCCCTGGAAGCCACGCACGCGGGCGGCGGCGAACGCACAACCCAGCACCACGTCCTCACCGGCACCTTCGGCACCCCGGCCCCAGCGCTGGTCGCGGGCGATGTCCACGGCCGGGGCATAGGTCCAGTGCAGGCCGGCAGCGGTGGCTTCGATGGCGGTGGCGCGCGCGGTGCGCTCGGCCAGGTCCGGCTCGAAGCTGGCGGCCTCGCCCAACGGAATCGGGAACACGGTACGCATGCCGTGGATGACGTCGGCGGCCAGGATCACCGGGATGCCCAGGCGGCTCTCCTCGGTGGCGACCTGCTGGATGCGGCGGCCCAGCTCGGCGCCCACGCCATTGAACAGCGAGCCGACCTTGCCCTCGCGCACCTGCTGCAGCACCTGGTCGGCATTGCGCACGTTGGCTTCCGGGTTCACGTCCGGGGCGAACGGGCGGACCATGTCCGCGAAGACACCCAGCTGGCCGACCTTTTCCTCGACGGTCATCTGGGCAATGAGGGATTCGATGCGATCGGAGGCCACCGGCAGTCCTTGATGAAAACGTTTACAAGCCCGGCATTCTAGCGATCCCGAGCCATTTGGCGAGAGGTTTCTTCGTTCAGTTTCAGCCAACAGCGGGGCCCGTATGGTCCCACCGGGAGCACCGCAGCTTACTCCGAGCCGGCCATCTGGCGCTGCCCGGCCATCAACATGGCATCGCTGGAGGCCTGGAACACCCGCAAGCCGAACGCCGGCAGAATCGCCAGCAGGTGGTCGAAGATGTCCGACTGCACGGCCTCGTACTCGCTCCAGGCGGTGCTGCGGGTGAAGCAGTACAGCTCCAGCGGCAGGCCTTCGGTGGTGGGCTGCAGCTGCCGCACCAGCAGGGTCATGTCGGTATGGATGCCCGGGTGGCTGCGCAGGTAGCGCTCCACGTAGGCGCGGAAGGTGCCCAGGTTGGTCACGCGGCGGCTGTTGACCTCAGCCACGCCCTGCTCGCGCAGGCGCCCGTTCCACTGCCCCAGCTCCTGTTCCTTCTCACGCAGGTAGTCGCGCAGCAGCGCGAATTCGCCGAGGAAGGCCAGGTCGCCGTCGTCGAGGAAGCCGACGCTGTGCTGGTCCAGGTACAGCGCGCGCTTGATCCGGCGGCCACCGGCCTCCTGCATGCCGCGCCAGTTCTTGAACGACTCGGTCACCAGCTTCTTGGTCGGGATGGTGGTGATGGTCTTGTCGAAGTTCTGCACGGTGATGGTGTGCAGGGCGATGTCGATGACGTCACCGTCGGCGTTCTGGCTGGGCATCTCGATCCAGTCGCCGATGCGCACGCGGCCATCGCCACTGATCTGCACGCTGGCCACCAGTGACAGGATGGTGTCCTGGAAGATCAGCATCAGCACCGCGGTGGCGGCGCCAAGGCCGGTCACCAGCGGGCCCAGCTTCACCCCAAGCAGGGTGGCGACGATGGACAGGCCGGCGGCCACGAACACCACGATCTTGACCACCTGCAGGTAGCCCTTGATCGGCTTGTTGCGCGCATCGGGCTTGCGCTCGTACAGGCTGTTGGCCGCGTCCAGCGCATGCGAGAACGCCATCGACACCGTCAGTACGGCCCACACGATGCACAGCTTGATGATGACGTTGACCAGGCTGGGCGGCAGGTCGGGGATGAGGGTGATGCCCGAGGCGATCACCTGGCTGGGCACCACGTTGGACAGGCGCGAAATCACCCGCATCAAGTGGCTGCCGCGGCCGGACTCGGCACCTGGCAGGCGCTGCAACAGGCGCCGCAGGCCACGCAGCAGGATGCGCTTGGTCACCCAATTGGCCAGGCCGGCGGCGATCAGCAGCGCCGAGATCATCAACGCCAGGTAGGCGCCGGGATAGGGTTCCAGTGTGTTCTGCAGCCGTTCCAGCCACTGTACCGCCACCACCGCATCCACCATCCGTTGTCTCCTTGCTTTGTCGTTGTTGTTGGGGTTGCCGGCCGGCGGCCGGATTTACCGGATCAGTCCCGCGAGCGTTCGATGATCACGCCCACCGCGCGAGCGCCGCGCACCGCGCCCGGCTTGCTCAGCTTCAGGCGCAGCCACTTCACGTCGAATTCGTCCAGCACGATCTGCGCGCAGCGCTCGGCCAGCGTCTCGACCAGGCCGAACTCCGACTCGCGCACGAACTGCTCCAGGCGCTTGCTCACCGCCTTGTAGTTCAGGGTGTGGGCGATGTCGTCGGTGGCCGCAGGGCGACGGTTGTCGAAGCCCATTTCCAGGTCGAACACCAGGTCCTGGCGGATCCGTCGCTCCCAATCGTAGATACCGATCAGGGCGTCGATCGTCAGCCCCTCGATGAAAACCTTGTCCATTGCGGTTACCAGCGCCAATACAGGCGGCCATGGTAACGGCACGGCGGTGACCCTGCCCGGAACGGGCGGTGAGCGGCCGACAGGGAGACGGCGCCGGGAAAAACAAAGGGCCCCACTAGCAGGGCCCTTTGGTACTACCGTTTGTCCCCGGGGGGAGCTGGAATCCAGCCGCGAGTCCCGGTGGCGCAGGCACGCAGATTAGGCAAGGACCAGATCGCCGGTCAAGGCCAATTCCGACAGGGCAGGTCAGGTATTCGTCCGAGGCAAAACGCAGAAAATCAGCCGCGCGGACAACGACGTTCCCTGATGGTCGCCGCCGCCCACTCTCGCGAACATCGATCCCTCCTTCACCACCGCACATGACGATGGCTCCATACGATGTACTGCGGCGCGCGTTGTCAGCGGAGCGTCTGTCTACTTACGAGAGAATCGCATCGACCTGCAGCCCCGACGTCACAGCCGAATCCCTGTACCTGTGGAACATGCGGATGTGCAGTGCACTGATGATGCCGGTCCATCTGTGCGAAGTGGTCACCCGTAACGCCGCTGCAGCTGTGCTCGCCAGGCAGCATGGCCCGCGTTGGCCCTGGAATGGTGCCTTCCGACGGAGGCTGCCAACCTCATCCAGTACTTCTCCGCGCACGGTACTGGAACAACTTGCCAGCCGCGTAACCGATACACCTGGGATCGTCGCCAACCTGCCGATGGTGTTCTGGCAGCAGCTCTTCACCTGTCGCTTCGACTCCACGCTTTGGATACCCGCACTCAGCAGGGTTCTGCAGCATGCTCCCTCTGCTCATCCCAGTGCCGTCAGGAAAGCCATCCATGCGGATATCGGACGCATCCGCCACCTGCGCAACCGCATCGCCCATCACGAGCCCATCCTCGAGCGCGACATCGGCGCCGATCTGGCCGCGATCGGGCGGCTGATCCATGCGCGCTGCCCGCACACCCTGGGGTGGCTGCAGCGCCATGAGCGGGCGACGACGGTATGGGCGGCGTCGCCGTTGGTAGTGCATCGGTAATGCGTCCGCCGGCCGTGGCCCGACGCTACCGGTTCACACCGCCGGCAGGGTCGCCATGTCCCAGCGCGGGGTCACATCCACCTTCGGCGGGCTGTGCTGGCCAGCCTGCAGCCGCAGCGCGCCAGCGAAGGCGATCATCGCGCCGTTGTCGGTGCACAGTGCAGGCCGCGGGAAGCAGGCGCGGCCGCCGAGGCGCTCGGCCATCTGCTGCAGGCGGGCGCGCAGGCGCTTGTTGGCACCTACACCGCCGGCCACCACGATCACATTGGTCCCGGCCGCTTCCAGCGCGCGCTCGCACTTGATCGACAGGGTCTCGACCACCGCGTCCTCAAAGCCCCGGGCAATGTCGGCGCGGGTCTGCTCGCTCTGGTCGCTGTCGCGCCAGGCCATCAGGACCTGGGTCTTCAGGCCGGAGAAGCTGAAATCCAGCCCCGGGCGGTCGGTCATCGGCCGCGCGAAGCGGTACGCGCCCGGCGTGCCCTGCTCGGCCAGCCTGGCCAGCTGCGGGCCGCCCGGATACGGCAGGCCCATCAGCTTGGCGGTCTTGTCGAAGGCCTCGCCAGCCGCATCGTCCAGGGTTTCGCCCAGCAGGCGGTACTGGCCGATCGCGTCCACCGCCACCAGCTGGGTATGGCCACCGGACACCAGCAGCGCCACGAACGGCGCTTCCGGCGGGTCGTCTTCCATCAGCGGAGCCAGCAGGTGGCCTTCCATATGGTGTACGCCGACGGCCGGAACCTCCAGCGCCCAGGCCAGCGATCGGGCCACGCCGGCGCCGACCAGCAGCGCGCCGACCAGGCCGGGACCGGCCGTATAGGCGACGCCATCGATATCGCCCACGCCCAGGCCGGCGTCGGCCAGGGTCTGGCGTACCAGTGGCAGCAGCTTGCGGACGTGGTCGCGGCTGGCCAGCTCGGGCACCACGCCACCGTATTCGGCGTGCAGGGCGATCTGGCTGTAGACCGCATGGGCGCGCAGGGCCGCGCTGCCGGCCAGGTCGGTGTCATACACCGCCACGCCGGTCTCATCACAGGAAGATTCGATGCCAAGGACTCGCATGCCTGCTATTATGACGCCCCTGCCGCCCCCTCGGGGGACGTGCAGATCTCACTGCTTTCGAACCGCCGGCCCGTATTCAGGGTTGGCCGCTTGCAGTTTGTCGATTCGCCGCTATAATGTGCGGCTCGCCGGGCGTGACCCGGTTCTACTGTGTCCCGGAGATTCCATGCCCAGCGTCAAAGTCCGCGAGAACGAGCCCTTCGAGTTTGCTCTTCGCCGCTTCAAGCGCACTTGCGAAAAGGCCGGTGTGCTGGCCGAAACCCGCAAGCGCGAGTTCTACGAAAAGCCGACCCAGGAGCGCAAGCGCAAGGCCGCCGCTGCTGTGAAGCGTCAGCTGCGCCGCTCGTCGCGCGACGTCACCAAGCGTCAGCGCCTGTACTGATCGGACGCATCTTCATTGCGGCGGGCCTGCCCGTCGCGATGGAGCCGAAGCCGGCACGCGCGAGCGTCGCCGGCTTTTTGCGTTTCCGGGTTCGGGCATCCGCCCCGCCCCACCTACCACCACGAGGTTCCTCATGAGCATGAAGCAGCAGCTCACCGAAGACATGAAGGCCGCCATGAAGGCGGGCGAGAAGCACAAGCTGGGCGTGATCCGCCTGATCAATGCCGCCATCAAGCAGCGCGAAGTGGACGAGCGCATCGAACTGGACGACACCGCCGTGATCGCCGTGCTCGACAAGATGGTCAAGCAGCGCAAGGACTCGGTCAGCCAGTACGAAGCGGCCAACCGCGAAGACCTGGCCGAGATCGAGCGCGCCGAGATCGTGGTCATCGAAGCCTACCTGCCGGCCAAGATGGGCGAAGACGAGATCGTGGCCGCCATCCAGGCCGCCATCGCCGAGACCGGCGCCTCCGGCCCGGCCGACATGGGCAAGCTGATGGGCGCACTGAAGCCCAAGCTCGCTGGCCAGGCCGACATGGGCCTGGTGTCCAAGCTGGTCAAGCAGCAGCTGGCGTAATCCGGTACACGGAGTCGGATCCCTTTCGCAACGCGAAAGGGCTCTGACCCCATTGATGCACCCGCTTCACCGCACCTTCGTCGGTCGCCTGCTACAACCACACCCATGGTTGAACCCGAGCCCAACGTTCCCGTGTCCCTGCACAAGTACCTCAAGCGCCTGCAGGACAGCTTTCCGATGGCGGTGGCCAAGCGCTTCATCGACGTCGACGTGCTGACCCAGGCCGCCTCCGTTTCCTTCTACGCCCTGCTGTCGATGGCCCCGCTGCTGGTGCTGCTGCTGTGGTTGACCGCTTCGCTGTACCCGCCGGCACAGCAGGCGCTGATCGACCAGATCAGCTCGGTGGCTGGCAGCAGCGCGGCTACGGTGGCCGAAACCGTCCTGAAGAACGCCGACAACCAGCCCGACGTCGGCTCGTTGGCGGGGCTGTGGAGCACGCTGCTGCTGTTCGTCGGCGCCACCGCCGTGTTCGCGCAGCTGCAGAACGCGCTCAACCTGATCTTCCGCACCAGTGGCGAGCGCCTGGAGGGCATCAAGGCCTGGCTGCGCAAGCGTGTGTTCTCGTTCGGCGTGGTGCTGGCCCTGGGCTTCCTGCTGATCCTGTCGATGACTGCCACCACGGTACTGCAGGTGGCCTTCGCGCAACTGCCCTCGATCCTCCCCGCGCTGGGGTACGTCACCAGCCTGCTGCTGTACGCGGTGGGGTTCGCCTTCATGTACCACTACCTGCCCGACCGCCGCGTGGCATGGCGCCAGGCCTTCATCGGCGGTGCCATCACCTCGGCACTGTTCGCACTGGGCCGCTACGGCATCGGCGTCTACATCGCCACCGTGGCCCCCGGCAGTGCCTACGGCTCGATGGGCGCGCTGGTGATCTCACTGGTCTGGATCTATTACGCGACCGTGGTCTTCTTCGTTGGCGCGCTGATGACCGCGGTGATCGATGAGCGCCTGCGCGCGCGCCATCACCTGGCCGCCGCCGGCATCGATCCGGCCACCGCCAGCCAGGTGCCCGACAGGGGGTAAACTAGGGCAACCGCCCCCGGTTCCGTCGCGTGGTCCTGTACCGCGCCCTGCCCTGTTGCCCATGGCCCGTATTCCCGACGCTTTCATCGACGACCTGCTGGCCCGCACCGACATCGTCGAGGTGGTGGGCAGCCGCGTGCCGTTGAAGCGCCAGGGCAAGGAATACGCCGCACGCTGCCCGTTCCATGACGAGCGCTCGGCCTCGTTCACGGTCTCGCCGACCAAGCAGTTCTATCACTGCTTCGGCTGCGGCGCGCACGGCACCGCGATCAGCTTCCTGATGAACTACGACCGCCTCGAGTTCCTCGACGCGGTGGATGAACTGGCCAAGCGCGCCGGCATGGAAGTGCCGCGCAACGAGAATCCGCGCAGCCCGCAGCAGCAGGACGACAGCCGCGAGCTGTATTCGGCGCTGGACGCCGCCACCAGGTTCTTCCAGAAGAACCTCGAAGGCAGCGAGAAGGCACGCGCGTATCTGGAAAGCCGTGGCGTGGACGAAGCGAACCGCGCGCGCTTCCAGATCGGCTACGCACCGGATGGCTACAGCGGCCTGCGCGATGCGCTGGGCAAGGACGAGCGCCGCATGAAGCTGCTCGACCGCGCCGGCCTGTTTTCCAAGAACGATCGCGGCCACGTCTACGACAAGTTCCGTGACCGGGTCATGTTCCCGATCTTCGACCGCCGTGGCCGGGTGATCGCCTTCGGCGGGCGCGTGTTCGAGAAGGACGACGGCCCCAAGTACCTCAACTCGCCCGAAACCGCGCTGTTCCACAAGGGCCGCGAACTGTACGGCCTGTGGCAGGTGCGCCAGGCCAACCAGAAGATCGAGCGGTTGATCGTGGTCGAGGGCTACATGGACGTGGTTTCGCTGTTCCAGTTCGGCGTCACCCAGGCGGTGGCCACGCTGGGTACGGCGACCACGCCGGACCACGCCGAGCTGTTGTTCCGCAACGCACCGGACGTGTTCTTCTGCTTCGACGGCGACGCCGCAGGCCGCCGCGCCGGCTGGAAGGCGCTGGAGTCGGTGCTGCCGCGCATGAAGGATGGCCGCCAGGCCTTCTTCCTGTTCCTGCCCGATGGCGAGGACCCGGACAGCATCGTGCGCAAGGAAGGCGCCGAGGCCTTCAACGAGCGCCTGAAGCAGGCCACGCCGCTGTCGCAGTTTTTCTTCGATGAACTGACCCGCGAGATCAACCTGGGCACGCTGGACGGCAAGGCGCGCCTGGCCGAACGCGCAAAGCCGATGCTGGCGCAGATTCCCGACGGTGCCTTCGGCGACCTGATGAAGCAGCAGCTGGCGCAGCTGACCGGCCTCGGTGGCACAGCCCAGGCCACGCGCGCGCCGGTGCCGCAACGCCAGCCACATCGGACGATCCAGCCGGTGGCCAAGCGCAGCCTGGTGCGCGGCGCGATCGCCGTGCTGCTGCAGCAGCCTTCGCTGGCGCTGACCCTGGGCGGAAAGCATCACTTCCAGGGCCTGCGACTGCCGGGCGTGGAGCTGCTGCTGGAACTGCTGGGGCTGGTCGAACAGCGCCCGGACATCAGCACCGGCGCCCTGCTGGAACACTTCGACGGCCGCGAGGAACAGACGTCGCTGCATACGCTGGCCGCTCAGACGCTGCCCGGCACCGAGGCCAGCTGGACCCAGGAACTGCACGATGCCGTGGCCCAGTTGGAGAAACAGCTGCTGGTGCAACGTCTGGAGGAGTTGCTGGCAAAGCAGCGCCAGCAGGGCCTGGATGATACTGACAAATACGAACTGCGCGAGCTGCTGAAGGCCCGCGCCGGACTGCGCCTGTAGCGGCAGACCGTTCTCACGGAGAAGACCATGCTGCTGCGCCTGCCCTGCCTGCTGTTATTGTCGCTCTGCCTGCCACTGGCGGCCCTGGCCGCAGATGGCCCGCTCAATGAAGTCCGCCCGGGCCTGTATACCGGCGGCCAGCCCTCCGCCGCACAACTGGGCGAACTTGCCGCGCAGGGCGTGCGCACCGTGATCGACCTGCGCCAGCCCGGCGAGGACCGGGGTTTCGACGAAACGCGCGCTGCCGAATCATTGGGCCTGCGCTACGTGCGCATTCCGGTGGCCGGTGCCGAGGGGCTCGATGCCGCCAACGTGCGCGCCGTGCACCAGGCCCTGCGGCAGAGCCAGGGGCCGGTGCTGCTGCATTGTGCGTCCGGCAACCGCGCCGGCGCCGTGCTCGGCCTGGTCAACGCACGCTACGAACATGCCAGCCCCGAACAGGCCCTTCAGCTGGGCCAGCGTGCTGGCCTGACCTCGCTGGAAGCCGCCACCCGCCAACGCCTGGCCACGCCGGTCACCTCACCCTGAACCCTCCGCACCAAGGACTCTGCCCACCATGACCCGCTGGTGGTCGCGCCTGCGACCGGACAACTTCACCCTCGCCCTGCTGTGCACCGTCGGCCTGGCCTCGCTGCTGCCGATGAAGGGCGCCGCCGCCATCGTCCTGGACGATGTCACCACCGTCGCCATCGCTGCACTGTTCTTCCTGCATGGCGCGCGCCTGCCACGTGAGTCGATCATTGGCGGCATGCTGCACTGGCGGCTGCACCTGACCATCCTGGCCTGCACCTTCCTCCTGTTCCCGCTGCTCGGGCTGATGTTCAAGCCGCTATCGGGCTGGCTGCTGACCCCGGAGCTGTACCTGGGCGTGCTGTTCCTGTGCACCCTGCCCTCCACCGTGCAGTCGTCCATCGCGTTCACCTCAATGGCGCATGGCAACGTGCCCGCAGCGGTGTGCAGTGCCTCGTTGTCGAGCATTCTCGGCGTATTCCTGACCCCGCTGCTGCTGACCGCGCTGGCGGGCACCTCCGGCGGCGTGCACGACCCGCTGCATGCGATCGGCGGCATCATGCTGCAGCTGCTGGTGCCGTTCGTGGCCGGCCACCTGCTGCGGCCGTGGATTGCCGGCTGGGTGGAAAAGCAGCGCGCGCTGCTGCGTTACACCGACCAGGGCACGATCCTGCTGGTGGTGTACTCGGCGTTCGGCGAGGCGGTGACCGAAGGACTGTGGAGCAAGACGCCGCTGCTCTCGTTGCTGGCCGTGGCGGTCGTGGCCGCCGTGCTGCTCGGCATCGCCATGCCGCTGATCACCTTCATCGCCCGCCGCCTGCGTTTCAACCGCGAGGACGAGATCGCCATCGTGTTCTGCGGCTCGAAGAAGAGCCTGGCCACCGGCGTGCCGATTGCCAAGGTGCTGTTCGCCGGCGGCAGCCTCGGCGCCATCGTGCTGCCGGTGATGATCTACCACCAGATCCAGCTCATCGTCTGCGGCGTGATCGCGCAGCGGTACGCGAAGCGCGCGCCCTGACCCGACGGGAGGACATCCACGCATGGCGTGGATCTGTTGTAGAGCCGAGCCCGCGCTCGGCTGACACCTGTGATCCGGAGTAGATCCACGCCATGCGTGGATGGTTTGCCTGACGCTACGGATCCACCAGCGTCCCGACGCTCAGTTCCGGCATCCATACCCATAGGTCGTACGGCCGTTCCGCACCGGCAGCGACCCGCGGCCCCGTGGCAACCTGCTCTCGAAGTGGCCGCGCCATGCAACCGCCCGCGCATCCCCACGTCTGACCACGTTGCGCGCCCAACCGTACGCTGTAGATATCCAGGTCCCGCAGCTGCGACGCCATCGGATGCATCTGCATTTCTGGCGGCATACCTTGCGGCCTTTGCAGCATCGCGTGCACGTTACCAGTCAGCACCAGCATGCGCGCATTGGCCGGTAGGCCTCGATAGAGCCGCCGCAACTCGGCTGCCATGAGGTCATCGCGTACCTGGTTGCCGCCTTTGCTGGCGTTGACGTCATAGCCAACGACGTCGATCACACGTCCCTGCGACTTCAGCACGCGTAGGCTTTCGATCATTGCCAGCATGTCGCGGCTGCGACGGCCATCATGCTGGTCATCGCGCACGGTCCAGAACGCACGCCCGCGCAGATGCTGGCGTGCCTTCTCCCCGCCATCGGAAGTCAGGTAATCGCGCAGCGTGGAGGTTTCCCCGCGTGGCAGTTCCAGCGCCAGCAGGACCGGCCCGGTGCGGCTGTAGTCATCCACCAGCTGCCGCACCAGCAGCGGCGTCTCGCGGGTTCCATGGAATTCGCCCAGCACCAGCAGGCGGTGATCACCGGCGTGCTGGCGGATCTGCGCGGCGGTGTCGTCGGCATGCGCGGTCACGGCCATGCCCAGCGCCAGAATCAGCGCGGTGGTCCAACGGAAGATCGTATGCATCCCTGCTCGCTCCTTTCCTTGGGGTCAGGAACAGCAATGGCGACGCCGCTGGAAGAGATCAAGTGCAGAGCCCACGCTCGGCTGCTCTTCCAATCCCCCCTCAGCCGAGCATGGGCTCGGCTCTACAGGTGGTGCTTCACAACCAGGGCAGGATCCAGTGGTCGACCAGCAGGAAGGCGAACAGCGCCATCAGGTACACGATGGAGTAATAGAACATCTTCATCGAGAACAGCTCATCCGGTGGGTCGAGCATGCGCCAGGCGTACCAGAGGAACACGGCATTGAGCACGATCGCGCCGCCCAGGTAGAACGCACCGCTCATGCCCACCAGGTAGGGCAACAGGCAGACCAGCGCCAGCACCACCGAATACATCATGATCTGCTTGCGGGTGTGCGCCACGCCGTGGGTCACCGGCAGCATCGGGATCTCCGCCTTGGCATAGTCCTCGCGGCGGAAGATCGCCAGCGCCCAGAAATGCGGTGGCGTCCAGATGAAGATGATCAGCACCAGCAGCGACGAGTATGCCCAGTCCGACGAGCCCTGCATGCCGGTCACCGCAGCCCAGCCCAGCATCGGCGGCATCGCGCCGGCCAGGCCACCGATGACGATGTTCTGCGAGGTCGCACGCTTCAGGTACACGGTGTAGATCACCGCGTAGCCGATCAGCGAGGCGAAGGTCAGCACCGCAGTGATCAGGTTCACCCACAGCACCAGGATGGTCATCGACAGCACGATCAGCACGCCGGCGAACACCAGCACCTGCCATGGCTTGACCTTGCCGACCACCAGCGGGCGCCACGACGTGCGTGCCATCTGCGCATCGATGTGCGCATCCAGCAACTGGTTGATCGCGGCGGCCGCCGAAGCGGCCAGCCAGATGCCGAGGAAGCCGAGCAGGCCGGCGCGCACCTGCTCCCAGCTGGGCACGCCCGGAATAGCCAGGACCATGCCGACCAGGGCAGTGAAGACAATGAGGGCGACGACCTTGGGCTTGGTCAGGTCCCAGTACTGGCGGTAGTTGGAAAACATGGAATCAGTCCGGGGCGCGCAGGCGGGCCAGCAGGCTGACCAGCACGAACAACAGGGCAACGGCCACGCCATTGTGGGCCACGGCCACTTCCAGTGGCAGCGCCAGCTTCACATTGAGGATGCCGAGGGTGACCTGCAGCACCAGCAGCGCGATCAGCGCGCTGGCCCAGCCGCGCATGCTCGGCAACCGGAACAGGCGCACGCCCAGCCACAGCAGGTAGATGGCCACCACCACCGCGAACAGGCGGTGCGCCATCTGGATGGCGATACGCGAGGCACCATCCAGCACGCCGCCTTCGTAGTCCACGCCGATGCCACGCCACAGGGTGAAGCCTTCGACGAAGTTGTGCTGCGGCCACCACTGGTTGGCACAGCGCGGGAAGTTGTCCAGCGATGCACTGCCGCCGCCGCAGGCCAGCGCCGCGTAGTTGGCACTGACCCAGCCGCCGAGTGCGATCTGGGTGACCAGCACCGCCAGGCCGATGCGCAGCAGCCACTTCAGCTTCGGTGCCTCGGCCAGAGTGATCGGCATGTGCGTCGCACGCCAGGCCATCCAGGCCAGCAGCGCGAACATCAGCATGCCGCCCAGCAGATGGCCCATCACCACGATGGGCTTGAGCAGCAGGGTCACCGTCCACATGCCCAGCAGGGCCTGGAAGATCACCACCGCCAGGGTCAGCAGTGCAGCGCGTGCCAGGTCGATGTTGCTCCAGCGCAGCGCGGCGATCAGCAGGATCGCCTCGCCGACCAGAGCCAATGCGCTGGCGGTGCCATGCCAGCCCATCATGTACAGCGGTATGCCAGCGGCCACCAGTACGCAGGCGGTCACCACTGCCGTGGTCCCAAAGCGGCGCTTGCGCGTGGCCAGCAGGGCCAGGGTCAGGATCTCGATGCCCAGCGCGCCGGCCAGGAAGCGGTGCACCTGCTCACGCCAGGCCTTGTGGGTCTCCAGCGGGCGGATATCCGCCGCCGGGTGGCCGATGGTCTCTTCCACGTGCTGCGGCCAGGTGGCCTGGCCATAGCAGGTCGGCCAGTCCGGGCAGCTCAGGCCGGCATCGGACAGGCGTACGAACGCGCCGAACATGATCGTGCTCGCGGTCATGATCATGGCGAACCACGCCAGGCGGTGGAAATTGCGGTGCAGCGCCGGACGCGCGGAAAGGCTCATCAAACGGGACTCACTTCAGTTTCAGCAACGTGGCCATGTCCTTGCGCAGGCCACCCAGGTCGGAACCCGGGGCATGGCGCATGATCACGAAGCCGTTCGGATCGATCACGTAGACCGGCAGTCCCGCCGGATCATCGACGCCCGGCAACACCGCGCGCAGGGCTGGCGACGGAGCCAGCGGCCGCAGCGCGGGCAGCGAGGCGATCGACGCCGGTGGCGTACCCAGCCACAGGATCTCGACATTATCGGCGTTATGGCCGAACAGCTGCCACACCTTGCCCAGTCCCTGCGACAAAGTGACGCACTGCGCGTCGCAGGCACCGGCCGGTGCCACCAGCAGGCGCCAGGTGCGGGCCTCGGGGTTCCAAGGATAGGGCTGGCCGCTGGCCAGGGTCGGCGTCTGCTGGCGCAGATCGACCGGCGGCTTCAGCAGCTGTCCCGCATTGCGGTGGCCGGTGGGCTGCCAGCCGGAGAAGCGCAATACCGCGGCCAGCGCCATCGCCCCGAAGAACACGGCAAACAGCAGCACCAGGGTCCGGCGGCCGGAGCCGCGCGCCTGCGGGGACGTAGCAGTGTTCATGTGGGGCATTTTCTCATGGTTGGGTAAACGATGCCGGTAGTGCCGGCCGCTGGCCGGCATCCAGGAATCCGAGTGCGTGCCGGCCAGCGGCCGGCACTACCCGGCGATGGGCCGTCTCCTGCGCCGCTCCAGCACCAGCGCCACCACCAGCACGGTCAGGGCCAGGCCGAACCACTGCACGGCGTAGCCCAGGTGTCGCTGCGGTGGCAGCGTATTTGGCAGCAGGTCCATGTCACGCTCGTCGCCGAAGGGCAGCGCCGGGTCCAGTCGCAGGACCCGCTCGGGCAGTGTTGGCAGGCCCAGCGCTGCGGCGAGGCCCTCGGCCGGCAAGCGGCTGGCCAGCCAGCGCCCCGCCTCACCGGTGGCGGAGAACGGCGGACCCAGTACCAGCCCCGCCGAAGGCGGTGGCGCCAGCAACCCGCGCACCACCACCGGCGAAGGCGGCGCCGGTATGTCCGGCAGCGTGCGATCCGGCGGCAGCGCGCGCCAGCCAAGATCGACCAGCAGCACGCTGCCTTCGTCACTGCGGAACGGGCGATAGATCTTTACGCCGGCACGGCCATGCCGGGTCTGGTTGTCCAGCAGCACCACGCCAGGCAGGAAGCGACCGTGATCGGCCACACCGTGCAACGCACCGGGGGCTGCCAGCGCCTGGGCCAGCGGCAGCGCCTGTGCCACCGCTGGCCCCTGCGCATCCAACATTGACTGTTTGGCATGCATGCGCTGCAGCTGCCACAGCCCCAATGCAGTGAAACCGGCCATCGCCAGCACGGCCAGCAACCATCCGATCACGCGTGTGTGCTGGCGCATCATGACAAGTCCGCACAAACGCGGTCAGATAGGCGCACCCACCCTTCCCTCGAGCCGCGCATGAGTGATTCGCTGAAGACCCTGCTGGTAATCGCGTTTCTGATCGTCATCGTCTGGAACCTGGGCGCCGGCCTGTATTACCTGCTGGTCGACCGCGGCCAGACCAAGCGCACGGTCAACGCACTGACACGTCGCATCGCGGTGTCGGTGGCGTTGATCGTACTGGTGATCGTGAGCATCTACATGGGCTGGATCAAGCCGCACGGCGTCGGCGGCTGAGGCCACCGATGCGTGCGTGGTCAAAGCACGTAGACGAACAGGAACAGCATCAGCCACACCACGTCGACGAAGTGCCAGTACCACGCGGCCGCTTCAAAACCGAAATGGTTGTCGCGGGTGAAGTGTCCCTTGGCCGAACGCAGCCACATCACGATCAACATGATCGTGCCCAGCAGCACGTGCGCACCGTGGAAGCCGGTCAGCATGAAGAACGTCGAACCGTAGATGCCCGAGCCCAGCGTCAGGTTCAGCTCCTTGTAGGCGTGGATGTACTCTTCCGCCTGCAGGGTCAGGAAACCGAGGCCGAGCACCACGGTCAGGCCCAGCCAGATCAGCAGCTGGCGGCGGTTGCCGGCCTTCAACGCGTGATGGGCGATGGTCAGGGTCACGCCTGAGGTGAGCAGGATCAGCGTATTGATCAGCGGCAGGCCCCACGCCGGGATGGTCTGGAAGGCACCACCGATCGCCGCCGGGCCATTGGTCGGCCATCCGGCGGAGTAGCCCTGCCAGAGCAGCTCGTTGGTCATCACCCCGCGGCCTTCGCCACTGAGCCACGACAGGCCCAGGTTGCGGGTGTAGAACAGCGCGCCGAAGAAGGCGCCGAAGAACATCACCTCGGAGAAGATGAACCAGATCATCCCCATCCGGAACGAGCCATCGACCTGGTGGTTGTAGTTGCCGGCCTGCGATTCGCGCACCACGTCGCTGAACCACCAGAACAGGGTCAACACCAGCATCGCGATGCCGATGTAGAACGTCCAGCGCCCCCAGCTGGCATCGTTGAGCCAGCTGGCCACGCCCACCATGGTCACCATCATCGCGATGGACCCCACGAAGGGCCATTTGCTCTGGGCCGGGACGAAGTACACGTTGGCGTCGGTTGGTGTCTGGGCCATGTCGGTATCCGGGTCAGGGTGCGGCGTGCGCGCCGTCCGAGGTGGCGGCCGGGGCCAGCCGATCGGACAACGCGTCGTTGCGGTAGAAGGTGTAGGACAAGGTGATCGTCTTGATTTCCGGCGGCAGGTCCGGATCGACGATGAAGCGCACCGGCATGTCGCGCTTCTCGCCGGCCTGCAGCGTCTGCGCGGTGAAACAGAAGCACTCGGTCTTGCTGAAGAAGCCCGACGCGCGTGCCGGTGCCACCGAAGGCACCGCGCTGCCAACGACTGCCTGCTGGCTGTCGTTGCGGGCGAAGTACAGCGCCTCGTTGAGTTCGCCGGGCACCACATCCATGGTCAGCTGCTCGGGATGGAACGACCACGGCAGGCGCGAATTGACGCCGCCATCGAACTCCACCCGCACGGTGCGCTTGCCAGCTGCGGCACCCGTACTGGCTTCACCACCCGGGCCGCGTTCCAGGCGCACGCCGAATACCTTCTCGCAGGCAATGCGGTACAGCGGCACCAGCGAGAAGGTCAGCAGGAACACCGCCACTGCCACGCCGATCAGGCGCGGCAGCCCGGCACTGGGTGACCGCGTGCTGGCCGGTGCCTCGCTCATCGGCCGATCACCCCGCTGAGGATGAAGCCGACGTAGACCAGCACCGCGATGGCGCCGACCCACATCGCCGTGCGCCGGGCACGCTGGCGTTGCTGTTCGATGCCGTGGTGTTGGGCTTCGCTCTGGCTTTGGTTCTGGTAGAGCCGACTGCTAGTCGGCTGCACTTCGCGAGTCGACTGACAGTCGACTCTACCGTTGGTCAGCACGCCGTCAGCCGAGCATGGCTCGGCTCTACAGGTCTGCAGTGGGCTCTCGTTATGCATGCCCCACCTCAATGCGTGATGTCGTCATGCGCCAGATCGCCCGGGCGGATGGTCGGCGGCGTGGTGAAGGTATGCGCCGGTGCCGGCGACGGCAGCGTCCACTCCAGCCCGCGCGCGCCTTCCCAGCTACGGGCCTCGGCCTTCTCGCCATTGCGCAGCGAGGACAGCAGGATCGCGGCCATCATGAACGGCGTGACGAACATGCCGAACGCACCGATCGAGCTGATCAGGTTCCAGTCGGCGAAGGCCACGCTGTAATCGGGAATGCGGCGCGGCATGCCGGCCAGGCCGAGGAAGTGCTGCGGGAAGAACAGCAGGTTGACGAACACGATCGACCACCAGAAGTGCACCTTGGCCCACTTCTCGCTGTACATGCGCCCGGTCCACTTCGGCCACCAGTAATACACAGCCGCGATCAGCGCGAACACCGCGCCGGTCACCAGCACGTAGTGGAAATGCGCAACCACGAAGTAGGTGTCGTGGTACTGGAAGTCGGCCGCCACGATGGCCAGCATCAGGCCGGAGAAGCCACCGATGGTGAACAGGATGACGAAGGCCACCGACCACAGCATCGGCGCCTCGAACGTCAGCGACCCCCGCCACATGGTGCTGACCCAGTTGAACACCTTCACCCCGGTCGGGATCGAGATCAGCATGGTGGCGAACATGAAGTAGATCTCGCCGCCCAGCGGCATGCCCACGGTGAACATGTGGTGGGCCCAGACGATGAACGACAGGAACGCGATCGCGGCGGTGGCGTACACCATCGCCTGGTAGCCGAACAGCGGCTTGCGGCTGAAGGTCGGGATGATCTCGCTGACCACGCCGAAGGCGGGCAGGATCATGATGTAGACCTCGGGATGGCCGAAGAACCAGAAGATGTGCTGGTACATCACCGGGTCACCGCCACCGGCGGCATTGAAGAAGCTGGTGCCGAAGAACTTGTCGGTCAGCAGCATGGTCACCGCACCGGCCAGCACCGGCATCACCGCGATCAGCAGGAAGGCGGTGATCAGCCACGCCCAGCAGAAGATCGGCATCTTCAGCAGGTCGATGCCCGGCGCGCGCATGTTGAGCACGGTGGCGATGATGTTGATCGCACCCATGATCGAACTGATGCCGGCCACGTGGATGGCGAACACGCTGAAGGCCACGTTGTAGCCGCCCTGCAGCGACAGCGGCGGATACAGCGTCCAGCCACCGGCCGGTGCACCACCGGGCAGGAACAGCGTCAGCAGCAGCAGGCTGAAGGCCACCGGCAGCAGCCAGAACGACCAGTTGTTCATGCGCGGCAGCGCCATGTCCGGCGCACCGATCTGCAGCGGGATCATCCAGTTGGCAAGCCCGACAAACGCCGGCATCACGCCGCCGAAGATCATCACCAGCGCATGCACGGTCGTCATCTGGTTGAAGAACTCGGGCTTGACGAACTGCAGGCCCGGCTGCGCCAGCTCGGCGCGGATCACCACGCTCATCGCCGCGCCGATGATGAACATGATGAAGCTGAAACCCAGGTACAGCGTGCCGATGTCCTTGTGGTTGGTCGAGAAGAACCAACGCTCGAAGAAACTCTGGTGGTGATGGTGATCGTCGTGCCCAACTGCCGAGTGCGCCATTGCAAAACACCTCTCAGAATCGGTTGTCACCACGGCCGCGAGCGGCCGCGGGCTTTACATCACGCGCCGCTGGCCGCAACCGCAGGTGCATTGCCGGCTTCAGCAGCAGCAGGTGCCGCCGGTGCTTCGCCCGCAGGGGCAGCCGGTTCTGCAGGTGCCGCAGGGGGGGCGGGCTCGGCCGGCGGTGCAGGCTTGCGCTGCGCCAGCCACTGCTTGAAGTCCTCCTTGGACACCGCCTCGACCACGATCGGCATGAAGCCGTGGTCCTTGCCGCACAGCTCGGCGCACTGGCCGCGATACACCCCGGGCTGCTCAATGCTGGTCCAGGCTTCATTGATGAAACCGGGGATCGCGTCCTGCTTCCAGCCCAGCGCCGGCACCCACCAGGCGTGGATCACATCATCGGAAGTGATGACGAAGCGGACCTTGGTATCGACCGGCAACACCAGCCGGTTGTCGACGTCCAGCAGGTAGTGCGGATGACTTTCGCGGGTCGGCACGATGCCACTTTGCCGCACGCGGTCGGATTCCCGGTCCAGGCGACTGGTGAAGGTGACGTTCTCCCCGAGGTATTCGTACTTCCACATCCATTGGTAGCCGGTGACCTTGACCGTCATCTCGGCATCGCGGGTGTCGTACATCTTGATCAGGTTGGCCGTGGCCGGCCACGCCATCACGATCAGGATGATCACCGGGATCACCGTCCAGATGATCTCGGCCTTGGTGTTATGGCTGAAGGTGGCGGCGACCGCGCCCTTGGATTTGCGGAACTTGAAGATGGCGTAGGCCATCGCGCCGAACACGATGACGCCGATCACCGTGCAGATGATCAACGAAAGGTTGTTCGATTCCCAGGCCAGGCGCGAGGTCTGGGTCACCCCCTTGCCCATGTTCAGCTGCCACGGCTTGGGATCGGCCGCCTGGGCCCAGGCCAACGCCGGCATCAGTCCCCCGGTCGCCAGCACTGCGGCAACCGCGTTCACGCACTTCGTGCCCCACCTGCTGCTTTGCTTCATTGCCTAGACCCTTAGCGTCGTCGGTTGCCGCCATCGCTGGCGGCGAGCAAGCTTTCAAGTGTCTCTGCGAGCGTCTGACGTTCGGCCGGCGCGAGGAAACTCCCCACCTCCACCTGCCGGCCGCTGGATGCCAGCCGGACCCTCTCATCGTCGGTGAGCAGGCGCACCCAATGCGGGTGGGCCCGGAACACCGGCGATCCACCGGGTACGGGAATGACCTCCACGTACGCCGGCACTACCCGGATCTCCTCCTGCCGTTCACCGCTGCGCCACAAGGCACGCAGCGCCGCCGCCAGCACCAGGCTGTACAGCAGCGCGAACAGGGGGGCGAATGCATTGCCGGCCCACCACCCGAGGGCGGACACCAGCCACATCGCACCCGACAACACGGTGAACAACAGGACGAACTGCCGGGCATCGAGCGCCCGTGGGGGACGCAGCCGCAGCTGCGTACCTGACCCATCCGGAGCTGGAAGCACCTCGATCATGTCGCAACCGCGTTCCTGCCGCGGGAAACGTCTCGATGGTAGCCCCGCCCTCTCGCCGGTAGCAAGGGTGCATTCACACTTTTTCCGATGCTGCAACACAGCATGCGGTCGGCGGCACGGATGACGAATTCAGCACAAACATCGCCGGGTTTGCTGAACACGCCGAATCCACCACCGTTAGTGGCTATCAGCCCTTCATGAAGGTGTCTGCGTGGCACTTCCGAAGGCCTCAAAAATGATTAAAATCGCCAAGTTTTCCACTGGCCGGACCGGCATGAACGCACCTTCCTCCTCCCCTGCCGCCCACGACGCCCCGCGTCCGGGCGCGCTGCTGTCGCCGGAACTGCCGGCGCCCCCCAACCCGTTCCGCCAGGCCATCACCGATGCCTGGTTGAAGGACGAGGCCAGCCACGTCCGCGAGCTGCTGGCGCAGGCGCGCCTGCCCGCCGAGGAACAGGCCAGGGTGCAGGCGCTGGCCGCCGACCTGGTCGGCCGCGTGCGCGTGCGTGCCAAGGACCAGGGCGCGATCGAAGCCTTCATGCGCCAGTACGACCTGGGCAGCGAGGAAGGCGTGCTGCTGATGTGCGTGGCCGAAGCGCTGCTGCGTATTCCGGACCAGGACACCGCCGACAAGCTGATCCGCGACAAGCTGGCCGATGCCGACTGGGAAAAGCACCTGGGCGGCAGCGACTCGGTGTTGGTCAATGCCTCCACCTGGGGCCTGATGCTGACCGGCAAGCTGGTGCAGATGAACGACGCCACGCGCGCCGATGCGCCCAGCGCATTCAAGCGCCTGGTCGGCCGCGTCGGTGAGCCGGTGGTGCGCCTGGCCGTGCGCCAGGCGATGAAGATCATGGGCCACCAGTTCGTCATGGGCCGCACCATCAGCGAAGCGCTGGCGCGCTCGCACAAGGGCGACAACGCCAGCTACCGCTACTCGTTCGACATGCTCGGCGAAGGCGCGCTGACCATGAAGGACGCGCTGCGCTACCTGGAAGACTACCGTCGTGCGATCCACGCCATCGGCGGCGATCACAAGGCCCGCGGTGGCCGTCCGGACGGCGACGTCAACAACGCGCCGGGCATCTCGATCAAGTTGTCGGCGCTGTACCCGCGCTACGAGCACGCCAAGCGCGAGCGCGTGCTGAAGGACCTGGTGCCGGGCGTGCTGGAACTGGCACAGCTGGCCAAGAGCTACGGCATCGGCTGCACCGTCGACGCCGAAGAGTCCGACCGCCTGGAACTGTCGCTGGACATCATCGAGCAGGTGTTCTCCGACGCCTCGCTGGCTGGCTGGGATGGCTTCGGCGTGGTCGTGCAGGCCTACCAGAAGCGCACGCCGTACACGATCGACCACCTGGCCGACATGGCACGCCGTGCCGGTCGCCGCCTGCAGGTGCGCCTGGTCAAGGGCGCCTACTGGGATGCCGAGATCAAGCGCGCGCAGATCGAAGGCTACCCGGGCTACCCGGTGTTCACCCGCAAGCAGAACACCGATGTGTCCTACCTGGCCTGCGCCAAGCGGCTGTTCACCCATGCGGACGCGATCTACCCGATGTTCGCCACGCACAACGCGCACACCATCGCGGCCGTGCGCAGCATCGCCAACGGCGGCGTGTACGAGCACCAGAAGCTGCACGGCATGGGCGACGACCTGTACGCCGAAGTGGTGCCGGCCGACCGCTTGAACCTGCCCTGCCGCGTGTACGCCCCGGTCGGTTCGCACGAAGACCTGCTGCCGTACCTGGTGCGCCGCCTGCTGGAAAACGGTGCCAACTCCAGCTTCGTCAACCGCATCACCGACGAGCGCGTGCCGATCGCAGACCTGATCCGCGATCCGGTCGAGATGGTCGCCTCGTTCGAATCGATTCCGCATCCCAAGATCCCGCTGCCGGTTGACCTGCTGCGCAGCCAGAACCACGACAGGAAGAACTCCATGGGCGCCAACCTCGCCAACGACAACGAACTGCGCGCCCTGGCCGAGCAGCTCAACGCCGCCGTGAAGCCGTGGCAGGCCTCGCCGCTGGTACCGGGTGCCAACCCGGCCGGCGCCGCGCTGCCGGTGACCAACCCGGCCGACACCCGCGAAGTGGTCGGCCAGTGGCTGGCCGCCGATGCCGCCACCGTGCAGAAGGCCCTGGCCAACGCCGTGGCCGCACAACCGGCCTGGAACCGCACCCCGGCCGCCAGCCGCGCCGCCATCCTCGAACACGCCGCTGACCAGCTGGAAGCGCGCATGCCGGAGTTCATGGCGCTGTGCGTGAAGGAAGCCGGCAAGAGCCTGCCCGACAGCATCGCCGAAGTGCGCGAAGCCGTGGATTTCCTGCGCTACTACGCCAAGCAGGCGCGCGAGCAGTTCAGCCACGCCGAGAAGCTGCCCAGCCCGACCGGTGAATCCAACGAGCTGCAGCTGCACGGCCGCGGCGTGTTCGTCTGCATCAGCCCGTGGAACTTCCCGCTGGCGATCTTCCTGGGCCAGGTCGCCGCCGCACTGGCCGCCGGCAACAGCGTCATCGCCAAGCCGGCCGAGCAGACCAACCTGATCGGCTACTACGCGGTGAAGCTGCTGCACGATGCCGGCGTGCCGGCCGAGGTGGTGCAGTTCCTGCCGGGCGACGGCGCCACCGTGGGTGCAGCGCTGACCGCCGACCCGCGCGTGGCCGGCGTGGCCTTCACCGGCTCCACCGAGACCGCCCGTGCGATCAACCGTGCGATGGCCGCGCGTGACGCCGCCATCGGCGTGCTGATCGCCGAGACCGGTGGCCAGAACGCCTTCATCGCCGACTCCTCGGCACTGCCGGAACAGCTGGTCAAGGACGCGATCGGTTCGGCCTTCACCTCCGCCGGCCAGCGTTGCTCGGCCGCGCGCGTGCTGTTCGTGCAGGACGACATCGCCGACAAGGTGATGACCATGCTGGCCGGTGCGATGAAGGAACTGAAGGTCGGCAACCCGGGCCTGCTGTCTACCGACGTCGGCCCGGTGATCGACGCCGACGCGCTGAAGATCCTGCAGGAACACGCCGAACGCATGGACCGCGAAGCGCGCCTGATCGCCGCCGCCGAGCTGTCCGCCGAAACCGCCAACGGCACCTTCTTCGCACCGCGCGCGTATGAACTGAAGGACCTGGGGCAGCTGCACAAGGAAGTCTTCGGTCCGGTCCTGCACGTGATCCGCTGGAAGGGCGACCAGCTCGACGCGGTGATCGACCAGATCAACGCCACTGGCTACGGCCTGACCCTGGGCGTGCATTCGCGCATCGACGAAACCGTTGACCGCATCAGCAACGGCGTCCACGTCGGCAATGTGTACGTCAACCGCAACCAGATCGGTGCAGTGGTCGGCGTGCAGCCGTTCGGTGGCCAGGGCCTGTCCGGCACCGGCCCGAAGGCCGGCGGCCCGCACTACCTGCTGCGCTTTGCCACCGAAAAGACGGTGACGGTGAACACCACCGCCGCCGGCGGCAACGCCTCGCTGCTGACCCTGGGCGACTGATCGTCAGCCTCATGCAGTGAACGAACAACCCCGCGAAAGCGGGGTTTCTTGTGCTTTGCTTCCTGTAGAGCCGAGCCCACGCTCGGCTTTCCTGGCGCAGCCGAGCATGGGCTCGGCGCTACAGAGGCAGGGCGACACTGAACCGGTTGTCCGCACGCTTAGCCAGCTCGCGCTGTATGCGCGCGATGCGCGTCTCCAGATCGCCTTCCAGCAGCACATGGTCGACGCCCCGCGCCTGCAGCTCGCGCACGTACCACGCATGCTGCTGCGCACGGAATGCTTCCCCCACCCGTGTGCCGTCCTGGTCGAACGGAATATCCGGCGCGCACAGGAACAGCAGGTCATATCGCCGCAATGCAGCCTGCCGCAGTGCCTCCGGCGCCGTACCAGACATCCAGCCGCTGTAGCCCAGCGTCACCAGCGGCGTGGTATCGCAGAACAGCCAGCGATGTGCCCGCCGCGCAGCCTCTTCTTCATGCTGCGGCTGGGTCATCGCGATACGAAGCAGATCGTCCGGCATCAGGTCGCCGCCCTGCTGCTCCCAGAGCGTGCGGCCATACTCCGGTACCCAGGCGGTCTGCAGGCGCTCGGCCATCACCCGCGCCAGCGTGGTCTTGCCACTGGACTCGCCACCAATGAAGGCCACGCGCTGCACGTATCCGGCGTACACCTCCGGTGCGAGACCATGGCGGTGCGCGTGCGGATCGGCGCGCAGCTGGGTGCCGCACGCCTGCCCGGCGTCCAATGCGCGTTCGAGCCGCTCATGGCGTACCGGCGCACCGAAGTGCGTGGCCAGCGCCTGCGCGAAGCCGTCGCCGTAGTCCTCACCGGTGTACACCGCCTGCACCGGCCCGCCGAACAGGCTCAGGCACAGCCAGGCGGTAAACTCGCGCTGCACGTGCTCGTTGTCGCTGTCGTGCGGCAGCGTGCGCACGGGCAAACCGTGCTGCGTGCACAATGCCGCCAGCCGCGCATCATCGAGCACCGCCACCGTCGCCTGCGGGAAGCGCGCTCGCAGCCAGCGCTCGCGACGCTCGGCGCTGTAGCCTGGGAAACCCGGCTGCGACCAGCCGATCACCAGCAGCTGCTGGCAGCGCGTGGCGGCGAAGTCGATCAGGCGTTCGTGACCGAGATGCAGCGGGCAGAACTTGCCCACCACCAGGCCGCGCTCGACACGCTCAGGCAGCGGCATCGGCCGCCCTGGCCTCGTCCCGCATCAGGTGCCGCCAATGGCGCAGGGCGACCAGCGCGTTTATCCAGAAACCGATGTAGAGGATCGAGGTCAGATGCAGGCCACGGCTGTAGTACAGCGGCACTGCCACGGTGTTCACCAGCAGCCACACCCACCACGATTCCAGCTTGCGCCGCATCATCAGGATCTGCGCGATCACGCTCAGCACCAGCACCGCCGAATCGATGTAAGGCGCATAGGCGTTGGTCAGTCGGGTCAGCATCCAGCCGTAGCCGAACGTGGCCACCACCGCCAGCGGCGCCAGCCAGGCCCATGCCCGCGGCCGCAGCGCAGTGATCGGCAGCGGCGCGCCATGGTCGCCGCGCAGCCACTGCCACCAGCCCAGCACGCTGATGGCGATGAAGAAGAACTGCAGCACCATGTCCGCATACAGGTGCGAGCGCTCGAACACGGCCGCAAACAATGCGCAGCCGACGATGCCCAGCCACCAGGTGTGCACGTTGTTGCGGCCGGCCAGCAGGATCGAGCCGGCGACGGCGATGTTGGCGGCCAGCTCCAGCTGGAAGTTCGGGTCGGACAGGTTCATCGCACCATTGTCGCGTAGATCCACGCCCTGCGTCGTCGGACCAGTAGATCCATGCCATGCGTGGATACCCTCCGCAAAAAGAAAGCCCCGCTTGCGCGGGGCTCTCCTCGTACTGCTTCAGGCAATCGCCCGGATCAGAACTTGTACTGCATCGACGCCGCCAGCACGTCGCCGCTCACCTTGTACTTGCCGGTCACGGTGTTGGCAGTGGCCGAGGTCGAGGTGATGTTCGGATCCTTGGTGAACAGGTGGGTGTAACCCACGCTGTATTCCATCTTGTCCGAAGCGGCGTAGGTCAGGCCCAGCGACAGCCACTTGCGGGTGGTGTCCGGCACGCGCACGTCACGGTGGGCGTCGGTGGTCGGGGTCTGGTCGTACGCCAGGCCGCCACGCAGGGTCAGCTTGTCGTTCACGCGGAAATCGGTACCGATCGACGCGAAGGTGGTGTCGCGGTAGTGGAACGGCAGCACGCTGTCCGGCTGGTTGGAGTCATAGTCGACGGTGACCTGGTCGAACTTGCTCCACGCCGTGCGCGTCACCTCGGCCATGATCTGCCACTGGTCGTTCACGCGGTGGGTGAAGCCCACGGTGGCGCTGGCCGGCAGGGTGATGGTGGCGCGGCCGTTGCTGTCGATGAAGGTACCCGGGGCGGCAGTGGCCAGGAAGGCGGCAGCGTTCTGCGGGATGGTGAAGTCGGCCTTGCCGTCGGTGATCTTGTGCTCGACCTTCGAGCGGTAGCTGAAGGCGATGTTGGTGCCTTCCACCGGGGTGACCGTCATGCCCAGGGTGTAGCCGACCGACACTTCGTCGCCCTTGATGCGCAGGTAGCCATCGGCGGTGCCCGGCGAGAAGCCGAGCTGGGCGGCCTGGCGTGCAGCGGCCTGCGACGCCGCCGCAGCCTGGGCTGCGGTGCCGCCTGCAGCCAGCACACGCGCCGCAGCGGTGCGCTGGGCCGTGGCGTTGATCGCGGTGCCGGTATCGACAGCGCTGGTCAGGTCGACGTTCAGGCGCTCGGCGAACACCGAAGCACCGAACGACAGGTACGGGTTGACGTCGTAGGAGAACGCCACGCCCAGGTCGATGGCCTGCAGCTCGGTCTTGACGCCGTTGTAGCGGCCGACCCAGTCGCGGTCGTATTCGGTCTTGAAGCCGAACGGCACGGTCAGCGAAGCACCGAAGTGCATGTTGTCGTTCTCGCCGAACGGCACGTGGAAGTACGCGGCCGGAACCGGGGCGATCATGCCGGCGTCGCCGCCGTTGCCACCGGAAATCGGCGCGCCGTTGCCGTACTGGCCCTGGCCGCGGAACTTGGCGCCGAAGCTGATGGCACTGACGTCGCCCTGGACCAGGGTGCCGTCGAGCAGGCGCATGGAGGCCGGGTTGGTGGCGATGACCGAGGCGTCACCTTCGGTCGAGGTGGAGCCGGCGAACGCGCGGCCCAGGCCCTTGGCGCTGTTTTCCTTCAGCTGGAAGGCGGCAGCATTGGCATCGGCGGCGGCCAGCGCACCGGCAACGCCGACGGCCAGCAGGGTCAGTCGGGCAATGGTGGAAGCGGTTTGCATCGTAGTTCTCTCTCTCCGGTAAGCGGTGATGGTGCTCTGAGTGCGCCTGCGCCCGCCGGGTCCTGGGACCCATCGGAGCGCGCCGGATTCCCCTCCCGACATACGACGCCGTATGCGAGTATTACCCAGAGCTGTTAATGAAACAATAACAGCGCAGGCGGTTTTTTCGTCTCAAAAGCTGAACAGGACCGTCCCCACCGAAAGTGGCCGCACGCTAGGCTATTGGCATGTTCGTCTCGCTCCCGTCCCGCAAGAAGGCGGCCCTGCGCTGGGCCACGCCCGTGCTGTTCGCGTCATTGTGGCTGGCGTTCCTGTGGTCGATCTCGCGTCCGGACGATGCCCGCGGCAGCCTCTGGCTGGACTGGGGCGCGCTGTCCACCGGTCTGACCCACCCGCTGGACTGGTGGGCGACCCTGCAGGACGGCAGCGTGCTGCGGCTGTTCACCGCCCTGTTCCTGCACGCGGACTGGTCGCACCTGCTGGGCAACCTGGTGTTCCTGTTGATCTTCGGCCTGCCCGCCGAGCGGGTGCTGGGGCCGTGGCGGCTGCTGCTGCTGTTCCTGGTCGGCGGCGCAGTGTCGAACCTGGTCGCGATCTACACCATGGGCAGCCCGGACCAGATCATCATCGGCGCCAGTGGCGCGGTGTCGGCCCTGATCGGTGCGTATCTGGCCCTGTTCCCGGGCGCGCGGCTGGGCGTGGTGATCCCGCTCGGCCTGTTCCTGGAGTTCGTGCGCGCCCCGGCCTACCTGCTGATCGGCGTCTGGGCGGCGCTGCAAGTGGTGTTCGCCCACATCGGCCCAAGCTTCGGCATGGTGGCCTGGTGGGCGCACATCGGTGGCTTCGTGTTCGGCGTCGTGTACGGGGTCTACGTGCGGGCGGCCATCGCCCGCCGACTGCGCAAGCGCCACGGCTTCTGATCCAGGTAGAGCCGGCCGCTGGCCGGCTCCACGCTCACCCGCTCGTTCGTAGACCACGAATCAAGGCTTGGCCGGCACAGGAGCGGGCTTGGCTTCCGGCGTGCTGTCTGCCTTCGGTTCGACCTTCGCCTCCGGCTTGGCTTCGGGCTTCACCGCAGCCGCCTTCGCGGCCTCGGCCTTCAACCGTGCGGCCACCGAACCGGGGTTCTTCAGCTCGGCCAGCGCGTCGTTGATCGGGCCGTCGCCCGGCAGCACCGCACCGGCGTGGTAGCCCTCGGTGCCTTCGTCGTCGCCGCGCAGATGGCCTGGCAGGGTGGCTTCGCTGTAATCGCTCAGGCTGGCCGGCAGGGCATCCTCCGCCGGGGTGGCGGCGGGCTTCAACTCCACATCCGGCACGATGCCGGTGGCCTGGATCGACTTGCCGCTGGGCGTGTAGTAGCGCGCGGTGGTCAGCTTCACCGAATCGCCGTTGTCCAGCGGCAGCACGGTCTGCACCGAGCCCTTGCCGAAGGTGCGGCTGCCCACTACGCGGGCGCGCTTGTTGTCGCGCAGCGCGCCGGCCAGCACTTCCGAGGCGCTGGCCGAACCGGCATCGGCCAGCACCACCACCGGTGCGCCCTTCAGCAGGTCGCCCGGGGTCGCGTCGAATCGGGCGTCGCTGATGCTGATGCGGCCACGGGTGCTGACGATGTTGCCCTTGTCGAGCAGATCGTCGGCGACCTGCACCGCAGCGGTCAGCAGGCCACCCGGGTTGCTGCGCAGATCCAGCACCAGGCCCTTGAGCTGGCCACCGGACTGCTTCTGCAGCTGCTGCACATGCTTCTGGAAATCCGAGCCGGTATCGGCCTGGAAGGTGCTCAGGCGGATATAGCCATAGCCCGGCTCGAGCAGGCGGCTGCGCACGCTGGTCACGCGGATGGTCTGGCGGGTCAGGCTGACATCGAACGGCTTCGGCTTGCCGTCACGCACGATGGTCAGCACCACCTTGCTGCCGGCCGGGCCGCGCAGCGGTTCACTCGCATCGATCGCGCTGATCGGCTTGCCGTCGATGGCGATGATCAAATCGCCGGCAAGGATGCCGGCCTTGGCTGCCGGCGTGTCGTCGATCGGCGCGATCACCTTCATGCTGGCGTTGTCCGGCTGCTGCTGCAGCTCCACGCCGATGCCCTCGTAGGCACCGTTGGCCTGCTCGTCGAAGGCCTGCGCGTCTTCCTTGTTGAAGTAGGTGCTGTGCGGATCAAGGTCGAGCAGCAGGCCACGCACGGCTGACTGCATCAGCTTCTTGTCATCGACCGGGTCGACATAGGCGGCGCGCACCGCGTTGTAGACGGCCACGAAACGGCGGATTTCCTCCAGCGGCACCTTCGAGGTCACCGCCTCCTCGCTGTTCGCTGCCTGCCCGCTGGTTTCCTGGCTCGGGGCGGGCGCGGTCTGCTGCGCCCAGGACAGCGCTGGCAACAGGGCCAGCAAGAGGGTGGCGGTACGGGCTGCGCGCATGGATCACTCCTGTCGACGGTGGCATGGTGCCCAAGGCACATGCACCGATTATGCGCGAAGCACAGCTAAATTCCCGTTGAATCCGGCCCGCATCCGGCGGGCCAGGATTCAGCGCCGCTGCAGCCAGCTGTCCGGGTTGACCGGTTGCCCGCCACGGCGCAGCTCGAAGTACAGCGCGGTGACGCCCTGGCCGCCGGAATTGCCGACCTTGGCCACCGCATCGCCGCGGCTGACCCGCGCGCCAGCATCCTTCAGCAGGGTGTCGTTATGCGCGTAAAGGCTCATGTAGCCGTTGCCGTGGTCGACGATCAGGATCATGCCGTAGCCGGTCATCCAGTCGGAGAACACCACGGTGCCATCGGCCACGGCCGTGACCGTGCTGCCGGCTGGCGCGCCGATCAGCACACCGCTGCTGGTGCGCCCATCGGGCAGCTTGCCGCCATAGCGGGCCAGCAGGTTGCCGGACAACGGCCACCCCAGGCCGCCGACCTTCGGCGCCGGTGCCGACG
>NZ_JAOCGL010000044.1:0-31327 GCF_029842485.1 Stenotrophomonas sp. GD03777 | reverse complement strand
TGCCCGGGCAGCACCAGCACGCGCACGTCATCCACTTCGGCGTCTTCGCGCAGCGCGCGTTCCAGCGCATCCAGCGAGACGCGGCGCTCTTCGATCTTGACGATGCGGTCGGCGCGGCCCAGCAGCCGGAAACGGCCATCGGCCAGGGCTTCCACGCGGTCCTGGGTGCGCCACCAGCCGGGGGTTTCCAGATGCGCCGAGGCCACCGCCAGGCAGCCGTCGTCGATCCGCCACTGCACACCCGGCAGCGGCTGCCACGGCGGCAGGTCGGTGTCCCAGCGGCGCCAGGCGATACCGCCGGTCTCGCTGCTGCCATAGACCTCGGTCGGGGCCACGCCCAACCACTGCCGCACGTGTCGCGCCGCGTCCTCCGGCAGCGGGCCACCGGAGGAGAACACCGCGCGCAGGCGGCCATGCAGGCTGGCCCAGTCGAGCTGCTCGGGCAGGCGCTTGAGATGGGCCGGCGTCGCCACCAGCACCGTGTCGGTACCGGCCAGCGCACCCACCAGGTCTTCGTGGAAGAACCGACGCGGATGGATCAGGCGGCCGGCGGCCAGCGGCCACAGCACGCGGAACAGCAGCCCGTAGATGTGCTGGTGGGACACCGTGCCGTGCACCTCCGCGCCATCCAGCTGCGCACCGAACGCGGCCTGCAGCGCTTCCACCTCGCGCGCCAGCTGGTCCAGGCGCTTGCCGATCGCACTGGGCTGGCCGGTGCTGCCGGAGGTGAACACGCACAGCTCGCAGGCGCGCTCGTCCAGCGCCTGCAGTTCGTCGTCCAGTGTGGCGTCCAGCGCCGCCAGCGGGCGGTAGTCGGCCGGTACGTCGCCCGCGAAACCGCTCACCTGCGGCTGCAGCGCCTGCAGCGTGGCCGGCAGGTTGTCAGCGGCCAGGAACACCCGCTTGCCGGCATGCCAGGCGCCGAACAGCGCCGCAGCGAAGGCCACGGCGTCATCGAAATACAGGGCCCAGTCGCGGCCTTCAGCCGCCGCAAAGGCGGCGCGCCAGCCCCGTACGCGCTGGCGGAAGCAGGCGTGGTCAACCATGTCTCCGTCGCACAGGCCGACGCTGCGCTGCGGCCGCGCCTCCAGCAGCAGCCGGTCCAGGGCAATCCACTCAGCCATGCGCGTGCGCCGCCTTCACCCGCCGCCGCACCAGCCACTCACCTGCGAACAACACGCCCATCATCACGTACGCCAACAATCCGTTGTAGAGCATCCAGACCCGGTCCGACGCGTACAGCGCGGTCAGCAGGGCCAGGCTGCCGTTGAGAACGAAGAAGCCACACCACACCTGGGTGACGCGGCGGGTATAGGCCACCGCGAACGGGGGCAGGTCCGGTTCCTGCAGCCGTGCCAGGCGCTCCACCAACGGCGGCCCGAAGCGCAGGCTGGTGCCGAACACCGCCAGCATCACCGCATTGACCAGCGCCGGGTACAGCTTCAGCGGCAGGGCCTGGTTGAGCACGGTGGCCAGCACCGCCAGCAGGCCGGTGCCGGCGGCGGCGGCCCACCACAACGGCTGGCGCGTGCTCAGCGCACGCAGCAGGGCCAGGGTGAACAGCAGCAGCGACAGCCAGCGCGGCTCGAAGCGGCCCATCGCCAGGTACACCAGCAGCGGGTAGGCAAGCGAAATCGCTGCCACCACGACGGTACGTGCGCGAGCCATGGCGAAGCCGCCGGCGCTGCGGTCAGGCGGCTGCCTGGTCCGGCAGCAGTCCATACACGACATCAACGATGTCCTGCACGGTGCGCACGGCCTTGAACGCTTCCGGCTGCAGGTTGCGGCCGAGCAGTGGCTTGAGCTGCACGATCAGGTCGACCGCATCGATGCTGTCGATGTCCAGGTCGTCGTAGAGCCGGGCCTCGGGGGTGATCCGGGCGGTTTCAATCTCGAAGCTGTCGGTCAGGATGCTGACGATGCGTTCGAACAGTTCATTCTTGGTCATGGCTATTCCTGGCGCCGTTACGACTGGCGGGCGGCGACGAACTCGCCGAGCGCGCGCACGCTGGAGAAATGGCGACGGGTTTCTTCCGAATCGGCCGAGAGGCTGACACCGTACTTCTTCTGCAGCGCCAGGCCCAGCTCCAGCGCGTCGATCGAATCCAGGCCGAGGCCCTCGACGAACAGCGGCGCGGTCGGATCGATGTCCTCCGGCGTGATGTCCTCCAGCGAAAGGGAGGAAATGATCAATTCCTTGATCTCGTGCTCAAGTGCTTGCACGGGGCGGATCTCCAGACAGGTCGAAATAACGAGAAAGGTGCTCGGTGACGCGGCGGGCTGCCAAGGCATCCCCCCTTGGCGAGTCGTCATCGGCCAGGAAGGGCGCGATCGGGATATCTTCGCCGATCTGCAGCCGAACGTGAAAGCGACGTGAGGGGACACGATACCACTTCTGTCCCTTGGTCAACGTGGGCGGGGTGCAGGTGATCCGCACCGGGGTGATGTCCAGCCGGCCACGGACGGCGATGTTGGCGGCCCCGCGCTGCAGCCGCGGCGGCTGGCCCGGCACGCTGCGGGTGCCTTCGGGGAAGATCACCAGGGTGCCGCCGGCGTGCACCGCCGCCACGCAGTCATCGACCAGGCCAGCGCCATCGTCATTGGAGATGTAGCCGGCCGCCCGCACCGGACCGCGCATGAACGGGTTGCAGGCCACGGCCCGTTTCACCACGCAATCGGCGTTGGGCAGCAGCGAGATCAGGCAGACCACGTCGATCAGGGTCGGGTGATTGGCCAGCACCAGCAAACCGTCGCGCTGCAGGCGTTCACCGCCCTCGATCTGGTAGGTCATCACCCCCAGCGCGCGCATCAGGCGCAGATGGCTGGCAAAGGCAACCTGAACCACGCGGCGGGCCCGACGGCGACGGACCACCGGGTCGCGCATCAGCAGCAGCACCGGCATCACCAGCACGCCCAGCAGCAGGCCGCCCATGCCGAATGCGGCAAAGCTCAGGCCGGTGCCGAGCACCCGCCAGGCATGATCGAGACGGCGCAGCGCCTCAGCCACGGCGCCCCCAGCGCCAGCGCTGGCCCTGGGCCACGTGCTCAAGCGCCGGCGCACCGGACAGCAGGAAGCGGTGCAGGTCCAGCGCGTGCGGCAGCGCGCCCGGGGCGGTGGCAGGGGCCTCCGGCGCCGCCTCCCACTGCAGGGAGAGGGTCGGCTGGCCCGGCATCGGCGCCGTCAAACGCCAACACCAGGCAAAGAACGGGTCCGGTTCGTCGGCGAACGTCGAGTAAATCTCGGGAAGGCGCGACTCATACACCACGACCCGCACTTCGCGGGCGCCATCGGCGAGCAGACCGGCCGCTTCCAGGCAGGCGGTCTCGACCGTGGCCTGGCCGGCGGCCAGCGCCAGGTAGTTGCCACGGTGGCCGCGCGCGATCGAGTACAACGCCGCGATCGCGTTGTGCACCGACAGGCCGAACCCCGTCGGTGACAAGGGCTGATCACTGGCCAGCGCCCCCAGCAGCTCCATCGAACGGGCCACGTCGCCGTGGCGGCTGGCGAACACCAGCGGGACCTGGTTGTCCGCCCCCTGCCCATCCTCGCACCAGCAGGCAGCCTGGATCGCCATCCGGCCCAGCCGCTCGATGCGGCGGCGCTGCATTGCCGGGATCTCGGCCAGCGCCGGCGTGTCTTCGCCAACCGGCGGATACGGCGCATCGGCCCAGCCCAGCCACTGGCTACGCTCGCTCAGGCCGGGCGCCCAGGCAGCCCAGTCGACGATGGAGAATTCGATCATTTAGCGAAGGTGCTTCAACGGGAGAACAATAGGCACGAGCCATTACGGCGACGCGCGGCGGCCCCCCATTCCTGCAGCCGTGCGTCCGTCCAGGACGTCGCCGGCCGCCCCCCTGGCTGCCGGAAAGGAGCGCACGCTAGCACGTCCTGCACGGGGTGTGCAGGTTTCACATTCCCCAACACGGGAGCCGGCACCGGCGGCCCCCGCTTCAATCGATCAGTGGTAACCGGTATCGGCGTGCACCTTGCCGCGGAACACCCGGTACGACCACGCCGTGTAGCCGAGGATGACCGGCAGCAGAATGACCAGCCCGACCAGGGTGAAGCCCAGCGAGGAGGCCGGCGCGGCGGCCTGCCACAGGGTCATCGACGGTGGCAGCAGGTAGGGCCACATCCCCAGCACCAGGCCGAGGAAGCCGAGTACGAACAGGGCCAGGCTGAGCAGGAACGGCGGCAGGTCACGGCGCGGGTGGGTGGCACTGCGCCACAGCGCAGCGGCTACCGCCAGGGTCAACAGCGGCACCGGCGACAGCCACCAGAAGTTGCCGTCGCTGAACCAGCGCGCCATCAACCGCGAATCGAGGAACGGCAGCCAGCTGCTGACCAGGCCCATCGCCGCGATCACCGCCACCACCAGCGGCCGGGTCATCTGCCGCGCCAGCGCCTGCACGCGCCCGTCGGTCTTCAGGATCAGCCAGGTGCTGCCCAGCAGCGCATAGCCGGCCACCAGCGCGGCACCGGTCAGCATCGCGAACGGGCTGAACCAGGCGAACGGCCCGCCCTGATAGACACCGTCCACCAGCGGGATGCCCTGCACCAGGGTGCCCAGGATCACGCCCTGGGCGAACGTCGCCAGCAGCGAACCGAGGCCGAACGCCACGCTCCACAGCCGGCGTGACCGATGTGCCTTGAAGCGGAATTCAAAGGCCACGCCACGGAACACCAGCGCCACCACCAGCACCAGCACCGGCAGGTACAGCGCCGACAACAGCACCGCATAGGCCCTGGGGAAGGCCGCCAGCAGGCCGGCACCACCCAGCACCAGCCAGGTCTCGTTGCCGTCCCAGATCGGCGCGGCGGTGTTCATCATCAGGTCCAGCTGCTCCTCGTCCTCGGCGAAGGGGGCGAGGATGCCGATGCCAAGCACGAAGCCGTCCAGCACCACGTACATCAGCACGCCGAAGCCGATCACCGCGAACCACGCCACCGGCAGCCAGGTCATCAGGTCCATGTCAGCGCTCCTCCAGCGGTTCGTCGGCTGCCGACAGCGGGCGCGCCGGGGTGTGGCTGCCGTGGTCCAGCGACGGCCCTTCGGCGTAGGGCTGCGGTCCGTGGCGCAGGATCTTCACCAGGTACCAGATGCCCCAGCCGAACACGAAGGCATAGCCAACCACGTAGACACCCAGCGACAGCGCGGTCATCCACGCGCTCTGCGGGCCGACCGCATCGGCGGTGCGCAGCAGGCCATACACCACCCATGGCTGGCGCCCCATCTCGGTGACGAACCACCCCGACAGCAGCGCGATGAAACCGCTGGGCAGCATCCAGTTCCAGCCGCGAAGCAGCCATGGCGAATCGAGCAGCTTGTTGCGCCACAGCTGGAAGGCCGACACCCAGGCCAGCAGCAGCATCAGCGTGCCCAGCCCGACCATGATGCGGAAGGCAAAGAACACCGGCGTCACCGGCGGCCGCTCGCTGGCCGGTACCGCGGTCAGCGGGTCGAAGGTGCCGTCCAGGCTGTGTGTCAGGATCACGCTGCCCAGCTTCGGGATGGCCACTTCGAAATCGTTGCGCTCCTCCTTCTCGTTGGGCAGCGCGAATACCACCAGCGGTACGCCCTCGCCTTCCCGGGTCTCATGCCAATGCGCTTCCACCGCCGCGATCTTCATCGGCTGGTGCTTGAGCGTGTTCAGGCCATGCATGTCGCCGACGAAGATCTGCACCGGCACGGTCAGCGCGGCGAATGCCACAGCGGCGATCAGCATGCGCCGGCCCGCTTCCACGTGCGTGCCCCTGCGCAGGTACCACGCACCCACGCCACCAATCACGAAACAGGTGGTGATGAACGAGCCCAGCGCCATGTGCGCGAGGCGGTAGGGGAACGAGGGATTGAACACCACCTGCCACCAGTCCACCGGATGCACGATGCCGTTGACCATCTCGTAGCCGGCCGGCGTGTGCAGCCAGCTGTTGGACGACAGGATCCAGAACGTGGAGAACAGCGTGCCCAGCGCAACCATGCAGGTGGACAGGAAATGCAGGCGCGGCGAGACCCGGCCCCAGCCGAACATCATCACGCCGAGGAAGCTGGCTTCGAGGAAGAACGCGGTCAGCACCTCGTAGGTCAGCAGCGGGCCGATGACCGTGCCGGCCACCTCGCTCAGCCGCGGCCAGTTGGTGCCGAACTGGAACGCCATGACGATGCCGCTGACCACGCCCATGCCGAACGACACCGCGAAGATCTTCTGCCAGAAGAAATACAGCTCGCGCCACACCGGCAACTTCGTGCGCAGCCAGCGCCATTCGATGAAGGCCAGCCAGCTGGCCGTGCCGATGGTGAAGGCGGGGAACAGCACGTGGAAACTGATGACGAATCCGAACTGGATCCGGGACAACAACAACGCGTCCAAGGGACGTCTCCTGCCTGCGACCGGTGGGATACCGGACCACTTTAGGAGGATTTCGTTAAGACGGGATGCGACCGGGTGACGCGCTGCTTCACTTTGTCGCAGGGGTCAACCGTTCTGGTAGCTGCCAACCCTGGTTGGCACACACGCCCAAGCGCCGACCAAGGTCGGCATCTACCCACCGCGATTGGAGCGGCCCCTTGCCCGGCGGGTGCCTCAGTGCCAGAAATACCAGGCCGCCGCAGCCAGCAGGGCGCCAAACAACACCACCTGCACCACCACATAACCCACGCCACCGTCGCGCGACTCAGCGGCAATGCGCTTCTGCAGCGCCTCGCTCACATCCGGCGTGTCTTCCTGCTGCGCCTGCTCACGCAACGCCTGTGCCAGCGCGCGCGCTTCCGCATCGCGAGGGTCGGTCGGTGGGTTCACAGCAGCTCTCCGGCGGTGGCATGCCGCGTCAGTTCCTGCTTCAGGGTCTGGCGCGCGCGGTGCAGGTGGCTCTTGATGGTACCGCGCGCCAGCCCGGTCACCTGTTCGATCTCGGCCAGATCGAAATCCTCCAGGTAATGCAGGCCGACGATCAGGCGCTGCGGCGGACTCAGCCGTTCCAGTGCCGCGCTGAGCTGGCGCCCGGCCTGTAGCGCCTCGCTCAACTCGGCCGGCCCGGGGCCTTCATCGCCGATGCCCAGTTCCTCCGGCGCCTCCACCGCCACCATCCACTGCGCCTCCAGTCGCCGCCGGCGCAGGTGCTGCAACGCCGTGGTGTAGGCCACCCTTGAGACCCAGGTGCGCAGCGAGGATTCAAAGCGGAACCGGTGCAGCTGGCGGAATACCGCCAGGAAGGTTTCCTGCAGCAGGTCGGCCACCTGGTCGCGGTCGCCGACCATCCGCCCGATCAGATGCGCGCAGGTACGTTGATGGGCCTGCACCAGCTGCGCGAACGCCGGTTGCGAGCCGTCGATGATGGCGATGACCAGGGCGCGGTCGTCGCCCGCGTCCAGCGAGGGCTCAACGCGGACATCGCGGCGGCGTCCCCGCCATGCAGCCAATGCTCCGCCCAGCAGGCTCATGCGCGGGGCGCCCCCTGTGCCCGTGGCATGCCTGCCTCAGCCCTTGCGCGCGGCAGGCCGGGTGAAGTGCCAGGCCAGCAGCTGGCCGAGGCCGGCACTGCCGACCAGCGCGGCAGCGGCACCAAAGGTCAGGTCGCGGGCCCCGATGGCTTCCAGCAGGGCCATGGCCAGGGCCAGGCAGACCAGGCTGATGCCCCAGCGCAACGCACCCTGGCGGCGGCGCTCTTCTTCCAGCACGGCCAGCGAGCGGATCACTTCCTCCGGTACGTGCGGGGCCACCAGCTTGCTGCGCGCGCGCGCATCGGCAATGGCATGGATCGCGTAGGCGATGCAGATGAAGAGGGTGATCGGGATCAGTTCCTGCATGGTCGGGCTCCTGTTCGATGGATGATGCGGGTTCAGGAGAATGGATGCGCGACCACGGCAACCGGTTGCACTAGCTGTCCGCCGACGTTTCGCTGGCGCCGGTCGTGTCCGCCGGGTCGGGGAAATAGGTCTCCACCTGAAAATCCAGCTGCAGGTCCGCCATCAGCCGCAGCAACTGCGGATCCAGCTCGAAACCCGCCCATGCCGTCTTTCCAAAGATGCCAACACGCAGGCCGATCCCGGCCCCCTCCTGCAGCAGTTCCCTGATCACGTCGGCGCGTGCCCGCAGGAGATCGATCAACGCCGGCCAGGCATCCATCAGCCAACCGTCCTTTCCCCTCTGCAGTACGAACACCACGCGGGTCGCCGCATGAACCCGGATCAAGGTACCGTCGCGATCCCGATATCCGGTCCCGACATCACGGGAAAACGCCGGTTCCAGATCCAGCCGGGCGGCAATTCCGGCGCCGGCCTCTGTCGGGTGCTGCACCCCCAGAGAGATCCTGTAGTCGTAGCAGTACATATCGGTTCCATCCGAACGGAATGACCATCATGCCGCACACGCCGTCGCAGCGACCCGGGCGGTGCCGTTTTGCCGATTCCGCTGCCATGACCTGTGGCCCCCTCCCCCGGCCCGGACGGCTGCTACCCTTGCCCGGTTTCCTCTTCTGGTGCCGTCCGCCCATGTCCCGAGTGCTGCCCCTGTCCCTCCTGCTGTCGGCCGTGCTGGCCGCACCGGCCGCGCATGCCGCGCCGACGTCGATCACCATCGAACAGGCCATGGCCGACCCGGACTGGATCGGTCCGCCGGTCGAGAAGGCCTGGTGGTCGTGGAACAGCCAGCAGGTGGAATACCAGCTCAAGCGCAACGGCAGCCCGGTGCGCGACACCTTCCGCCAGCCGGTGGCCGGCGGCGTGGCCGCGCAGGTGGCCGATGACCAGCGCGGTACCCTGGACGTCGCCGATCCGGTCTACGACCGCAGCCGCAGCCGCAGCGCCTTCGTGCGCAATGGCGATGTGTTCGTGCGCGACCTGCGCAGTGGCGCGCTGACCCAGCTGACCCGCAGCAACGAGCGCGCGGGCAATGTGAACTTCGCGGCCGACAACGGCGTGATCTGGCGCGTCGGCCAGAACTGGTTCCACTGGACCGCCGCCAGCGGCGTGCAGCAGGTGGCCAGCCTGAAGGCCGAGAAGGACCCGCGCACGCCGCCGAAGGCCGACGTGCTCCGCGACCAGCAGCTGCGCACGCTGGAAACCCTGCGCCGCGACCGCGAGCAGCGCGAGGCATTGAAGGACCAGGACCAGCGCTGGCGCCAGGCGGATCCGACCCGCGCACCGGGCCCGGTCTACCTGGGCGCCGACGTCGAGATCGGTGACAGCGTGCTGTCGCCGGACCTGACCCACCTGATCGTGGTGACCAAGCCGAAGGACTTCGACGACGGCCGCACCAGCAAGATGCCGCTGTACGTGACCGAGTCGGGCTACGAGGAAACCGAGGACACCCGCACCCGCGTCGGCCGCAACGGCTTCGAGCCACACACCCTGTGGTACGTGGACGTGCGCACCGGCAAGGCCGAGAAAGTCTCGCTGTCCGGCCTGCCGGGCATCAGCACCGACCCGCTGGCCGAACTGCGCCGCAAGGCCGGCAAGGATGCACTGAAGGGCGAGCGCAGCGTGCAGGTGATGAGCGACTTCATGGGCGGCGGCATCCGCTGGAGCGCCGACGGCCAGCAGGCCGCGGTGATGCTGCGTGCCAACGACAACAAGGACCGCTGGATCATCAGCGTCAACGCCGCCGACGGCCGCGTTCAGAACCGCCACCGCCTGACCGACAACGCCTGGATCAACTGGGGCTTCAACGATTTCGGCTGGATGGCCGATGGCCGCACGCTGTGGCTGTTGTCCGAGGAATCGGGCTTCTCGCACCTGTACACCCAGGCCGGCACCGCCAAGCCGCAGGCGCTGACCAGCGGCAAGTGGGAAACCTCGGCACCGGTGCCGTCGGCCGATGGCAAGGGCTTCTACTTCCTTTGCAACCAGCAGGCGCCGCATGATTACGAAGTCTGCGCGGTCGACACCGGCAACCGCCAGGTGCGCGAGCTGACCAGCCTCAACGGCGTGGAGGATTTCTCGCTGTCGCCGGACGGCCAGCAGCTGCTGGTGCGTTACTCCGGCGCCTACCTGCCGCCGCAGTTGGCGGTGCTGCCCAGTGCCGGTGGCCAGGCGCGCGTGCTGACCGACACCCGCACCGCCGACTACAAGGCACGCCAGTGGATCCAGCCGAAGCTGGTGGCAGTGCCGTCCAAGCATGGTGCCGGCGTGGTCTGGGCCAAGTACTACGAACCGGAGAACAAGGAACCGGGCCGCAAGTACCCGATCGTGATGTTCGTGCACGGCGCCGGCTACCTGCAGAACGTGCACCAGCGCTACCCGGCCTATTTCCGCGAGCAGATGTTCCACAACCTGCTGGTGCAGAAGGGCTACATCGTGCTGGACATGGACTACCGCGGCAGCGAGGGCTACGGCCGCGACTGGCGCACGGCGATCTACCGCAACATGGGCCACCCTGAACTGGAAGACTACAAGGACGGCCTGGACTGGCTGGTCGACACCCAGCAGGGTGACCGCGACCACGCCGGCATCTACGGCGGTTCCTATGGCGGCTTCATGACCTTCATGGCGCTGTTCCGTGCGCCGGGCACCTTCAAGGCCGGCGCCGCGCTGCGCCCGGTGGTGGACTGGCACAACTACAACCACGGCTACACCAGCAACATCCTCAACACCCCGGACATCGACCCGGAGGCGTACCGCGTGTCCTCGCCGATCGAGTACGCGCAGAACCTGCAGGACAACCTGCTGATCGCCCACGGCATGATGGATGACAACGTGTTCTTCCAGGACTCGGTGAACCTCACCCAGCGCCTGATCGAACTGCACAAGGACAACTGGTCGATCGCCCCGTACCCGCTGGAACGCCACGGCTATGTGCGTGCCGATTCCTGGCTGGACCAGTACAAGCGCATCCTCAAGCTGTTCGAGCAGAACCTGAAGTGAGCAATGCCGCAGCCACGATCCGGATCGTGGCTGCGGTCATCCTGGATGACCGCGGCCGGGCGCTGGTGGTGCGCAAGCAGGGTGCGCGCCGCTTCATCCAGCCCGGTGGCAAGCCCGAACCCGGCGAGGCGCCCCTGCAGGCGCTGGCCCGCGAGCTGGACGAGGAACTGGGCGTGCAGCTGCGCGCCGATGCCGCCATCGCGCTGGGCACGTTCGAGGACTGGGCTGTGAACGAGCCCGGCCACCGCGTGCAGGCACAGGCGTGGTGGGTGCAGGTGGACGGTGCGCCGCAGGCGCGCGCCGAAATTGCCGAACTGGCCTGGGTGCCGCTGCAACCGCCGCATGGCCTGCCCTTGGCACCCTTGAGCGAACACCATATCCTGCCGGCCGTCGCCACCCGGGCGACGGCCCGCTGAGCAGGCGGGCGCCGACTGCAAGGACATCGGATGTCAATGTCGATCCCGTCGATCCCCTCGCCGCTTTCCCCGGCGTATCACGCCTGGGTGCGCCCGGTCGCACAGGCTTCGTTCTGGCTGTCACTGCTGCTGACGATCTACTTCGTGCTGCAGGGACTGGTGCTGTGGCCGCTGCAGAACCTCAGGCTGTGGCGCCTGGTGGAAAGCGAAGTGCAGCAACAGCAGCTGCACAGCCTGGTCTGGCTGCTGGCGCACCCGGTGGCCGCGTCAATGGTCGTCGCGCTGTTGTGCCTGGCCTCGACCGTGTCCAGCTGGGGCCTGCTGCGTGAACGTCGCTGGGGCCTGTGGAGCTTCGTGATACTGCTGCTGCTGAGTGCCCTGACCAACTTCGCAGCCGCCTGGTGGCTGGACCTGTTCATGGGCGACTTCATTCCGCTGCTGGCCGATGACCCGGCCCTGCTGCAGGAGCTGCAGCTGAAACGCTGGCTGATCACGCTGACCGTGGTCGGCATGTCGTTCGTGCTTCTCGGCCTGCAGGGCTGGCTGGCCTGGCGACTGCTGCGCCCCGACGTGCGCGCGCGCTTCCACTGAGTTCTGCCGGGCGTGGGCCAGGGCCTCCGGCAGCACCCGGCGTTTGCCTTTGATCGCCAAGGAGATGACATGCTCTCACGCGCACCGTACCGCCACTGGCTGGCCTGGGCGTTGCTGCTGGCCACGCCGGTGGCCGCGGCACAGTCACCGCAATGCGGCCTGTTCGAGGCCGAGGAAGGCAGCAGCACGCTGCGTGTCAGCTCATCCAACCGCGGCGAGCAGAAGCACTTCGGCAGCGCACCGACGCCGGTCGCGTTCCAGCAGATCGACGGAAAGCTGCAGCTGGTGAACCTGGAGTACGGCCTGCCCAGCGTGCTGCAAGTGCGCGATCGGGGCCGCACGGTCGAGGTGGATGGCACGGTCTACACCCTGCAGGCCCCCGCACAATGCGCCGCAGCCGCCACCCCGGCTGAAGGCAGCTGCCTGGCCGATGCGGCGGCGTGCCTGGACAACCGTCGCGAAGCGACCCCGACCGTGCTGGCAGCGGCTTGCCGGGAGGGCGTGCCCGGCATGTGCCTGCAGCTGGCCGATCGCTGGCATGACGAGGCCAGGGCGCCGGCCACGCCGGATGAGGCGCAGCAACAGGCCATCCTCGATACCGCACTGGCCGGCATCGAACTGCCTGTGCCGTGCCGGAATGGCGGCTTCAGCAACGAGACACCGGCCTGTGCAGCGGCGCTGGAAGCGGATCCGGCGCTGCAGGAGCAGATCGTCAAGGCCGCGATGGGTGCGGCGATGGTTGAAGCGGTGAGCTCCGTGCTGTCACCCTCCACGCCGGTGGTGGTGCCGGCCGCGCAGCGCCAGCAGCTGTTGCACTTGTGCCAGCAGGTCGGCCATGGCGGCTTCTGCAGCCGCGTGGCCGAGCTCTCGTGGGAATCCGGCGACCCCTTGCAGGCGGTGCAGGCACTGGCCACAGCGTGCGCGCCCGGCAAGGACAGCGCCGCCTGTGAGCGCCTGCCTGCGTTGCGGGCGCTGGGCGCCTCGTTGCGGCCGCAGCCGGCTACGGCGCTGCCCTGCGGTACCTTCCGCGCCGCAGGTGGCCTGATGGATACGCTGGACTTCGGCGATGCAGGACGGGTCGGCATCGGCTGGGACAGCCAGCTGCGTGCCCGTGTCGAAGAGGGCGACATCCGCATCCGCCACGACAAAGGCGGCGACTTCGTGCTGCGGCCGTTGCCCGGGGGCCAGCTGCTGGGCCTGGACACGTGGACACGCTTCCAGGTGTTCGTGCCGACCGGCGAGGGCGCGAGCACCTGCAGCCCGCCGAAACACTACACGGTGCTGCCGCTGCCGCAGGACTGCCCACTGGCGCTGGCCAACGAGGACGGCGCCGACGCCTGCTGTGCGCAGGGCAAGCTGCAGGGCTGCAACATACTCGGCAACCGGCTGGCGCTGTCCGGGCACTGGCTGCAGGCCGCAGAGCACTACACCACGGTCTGCCGCGCCGGCGTCCGCGAAGGGTGCGAGAACCTGGTCACCGCGCAGGGCAATGGGGCGGACGTGGATGCACGCGCCATCCTGGGGCAACTGTGCGAGGCCGACCGCAGCGGCCTGCATGTGGCCTGCGATGTGCTCGGAACCCAGAACTGGGAGCTGATCACGCTGGGCGGTGCCCTGCAGAAGGCGGTTGATGAAGCGGCCGTGGACGACGCTCCGGCGCCGCGCACTACCAACCGCAAGCGCTGAGCCTGCCAAGGCCTGTCCGCGGCGTTGGCCGGGCCCTGCGGTAAAGTACGCGCCATGAACGAATTCGAGCGCGTTCGCGCCTACCTCACCGAGCTGCAGGACCGCATCTGTGCGGCGATCGAGGCCGTCGATGGCCGGGCCCGCTTCCAGGAAGACCTGTGGCAGCGTGCCGAGGGCGGTGGCGGGCGTACCCGCGTGCTGCGCGACGGTGCGGTGTTCGAGCAGGCCGGCATCGGCTTCTCCGACGTGGCTGGCAGCCGCCTGCCACCGTCAGCCTCGGCCAACCGCCCGGAACTGGCGGGCGCCTCCTGGCGCGCCACCGGCGTGTCGCTGGTGTTCCACCCGCTCAACCCGTACGTGCCGACCACCCATGCCAACGTGCGCTTCTTCCAGGCGCAGCGCGACGGCGAAGTGGTGGCCAGCTGGTTCGGCGGCGGCTTCGACCTGACCCCGTTCTACCCGTTCGACGAGGACGTGCAGCATTGGCACCGGGTCGCACGGGACCTGTGCACGCCGTTCGGCGAAGAACGCTATGCCGCGCACAAGCGCTGGTGCGACGAATACTTCTTCCTGCGCCACCGCAATGAAACGCGCGGCGTCGGCGGCCTGTTCTTCGATGACCTGCACGGCGACTTCGAGCGCGATTTCGCTTATCTGCGTGCGGTCGGCGATGGCTTCCTCGATGCGTACCTGCCGATCGTGCAGCAGCGCAAGGACGCCCTCTACGGCGAGCGCGAACGCGAGTTCCAGCTGTACCGCCGCGGCCGCTACGTGGAATTCAACCTGGTCTACGACCGCGGTACCCTGTTCGGGCTGCAGAGCGGTGGCCGCAGCGAAAGCATCCTGATGAGCCTGCCACCGCGGGTGCGCTGGGAATACGGCTTCTCGCCCGAACCGGGCAGCCCCGAATCGCGCCTGGCAGACTATCTGGTGCCGCGCGACTGGCTCTGAGGGGTGCCGTCGCGCGGGGCGTGGGCTCGGCGCTGGTCAGCTGCCCTTCCGCGCGATGATGGTGATGTGCCCGGTGGTCTCCAGCAGGGCAATCTGCACGTCTTCAATCTGCAGCCCGTCCTGCTGGCGCAGCGCGGCATCGAAGTCGGCGCGGCTGATCAGCTCGCGGCGAAGTACCGCCTCGAACAGGCGACCATCGCGCGCGATTACGGTGGGTTCTCCTTCGATCAACCGCTCCATCCGCCGGTTCCGGGTGGTCAGCCAGCCCACCCCGTAGTTCAGCAGGATCAGGGTCGCCGCCAGCAGCAGGCCGCCGCCCAGCGAGGTGTCAGCGCCCAGCAGCGCGTTCTGCACCGCGTTGCCCAGCAGCACGATCAGCAGCACGTCGAAGGGCGTGATCTGCCCCAGGGCCCGCTTGCCGCCCAGCCGGACCATGCCCAGCACCACGACATACACCACCACCGCGCGCAGGATGAATTCCCACCACGGCATGGCCAGGGCGAACAGGTCGGGCATGGTCTTCCCCTGCGGAACGGTGGCCCAGCCTAGCACCTGGGGTCAGATCCCTTTGCCCGGCGGGTAAAGGGATCTGACCCCCAGTGTGTTCCGTACGCGCAAATAAAAAGCCCCGCTGACCAGGGGGAGGTCAACGGGGCCGGGGAACGGGCACTTGGGGAGGAGTCCCCGTTCCGAGATCTGCTCCAGGGGATGGGAGAGATCCACAACAGGCATTGCGCCTGTCGGGAGTTATAGAAGCACTCCGAACACTAACGGTTCGTGAAGGGGCCCCATTTAATGAATTTCAATCGGGGCAACATTCATGGTCGAGTCAGAAACCCCCGACTCATGAACACATTCACGTCGTTTTCGGCCTGAATTCCGTCAGTGCGCCTCATCCCAGTTGCTGCCGACGCCGGTATCGACCACCAGCGGCACTCGCAGTTTGGCCGCTTGCGACATGCGCTCCACCACCTGCAAACGCAGGTCTTCAACGAAACTGCTTTCGGTTTCGAAGACCAGTTCATCGTGTACCTGCAGGATCATCCGCGCTGGTGCCCCGCTGTCGCGCAGCCACTGGTCCACATCCACCATTGCACGCTTGATGATGTCGGCAGCGGTGCCCTGCATCGGCGCGTTGATCGCGGCGCGCTCGGCACCGGCACGCAGGCCCTGGTTGCGGGCGTGGATGTCGTTCAGGTACAGGCGGCGGCCGAACAGGGTTTCCACGTAGCCCTGGTCACGGGCCTGCTGGCGCATCCGCTCCATGAAGTCGCGCACGCCCGGATAGCGGCTGAAGTACAGCGCCACGTAGTCCTGTGCCTGGCCACGGTCGATGCCCAGATTGCGGGCCAGGCCGAAGGCGCTCATGCCGTACATCAGGCCGAAGTTGATCGCCTTGGCGGCGCGGCGCTCGTTCGGGGTCACCTCCTCCAGCGTGCGCCCGAACACCTCGGCGGCGGTGGCACGGTGCACGTCGGCGCCCTGCTCGAAGGCGCGCACCAGGCCCGGATCCTCGGACAGGTGGGCCATGATCCGCAGCTCGATCTGCGAATAGTCGGCGGCCAGCAGCTGGAAGCCCTCCGGCGCCACGAACGCGCGGCGGATGCGGCGGCCGTCCTCGGTGCGGATCGGGATGTTCTGCAGGTTCGGGTCCGATGAGGACAGGCGGCCGGTGGCGGCACCGGACTGGTGGTAACTGGTATGCACCCGGCCGGTGTCCGGGTTGACCATCTCCGGCAGCTTGTCGGTGTAGGTGCTGCGCAGCTTGGCCAACCCGCGGTAGTCGAGGATCACCCGTGGCAGCTCGTGCTGGTCGGCAATTGCCTCCAGTGCCTCTTCATTGGTGCTGGGCTGGCCCTTCGGGGTCTTCACCACCGCCGGCAGCTTCAGCTCGTCGAACAGCACCGCCTGCAGCTGCTTGGGCGAATCCAGGTTGAAGCTGCGGCCGGCCAGCTCGGTGGCCTTCTGCTGCGCGGCCAGCATGCGCGAGGACAGGTCCTGGCTCTGCCGGCGCAGTTCGTCGGTGTCGATCCGCACGCCGTTGGCTTCAATGCTGGTCAGCACCGGCACCAGCGGCATCTCGATGTCGCGGTACACGCTGTCCAGCGCCGGCTCGGCCAGCAGCTGCGGCTGCAGCGCGCGATGGAGGCGCAGGGTAATGTCGGCGTCCTCGGCCGCATAGCGGCTGGCTTCGTCGATGCCCACCTGCGAGAACGGAATCTGCTTGGCGCCCTTGCCGGCCACGTCCTCGAACTTGAGGGTGGTGTAGCCCAGGTAACGCAGGGCCAGCGAATCCATGTCGTGGCGGGTGGCGGTGGAGTTGAGCACGAAGCTCTCGAGCATGGTGTCGTCGTGGTAGCCCTGCACCTCCACGCCGTGGCGGCGCAGCACATGCAGGTCGTACTTGCCGTGCTGGCCCAGCTTCTTCTTCGCCGGGTCCTGCAGCACCGGCCGCAGCGCATCCAGCACCTGCTGCATCGGCAGCTGGGCCGGCGCACCCGGGTAATCGTGGCCGACCGGAATGTAGGCCGCCCTGCCCGGCTCGACAGCCAGGCTGACGCCGACCAGGCGCGCGCGCATCGCGTCCAGCGCATCGGTTTCAGTATCGAAGCTGATCAGCTCGGCCTGCTGCAGGCGCTCGACCCAGGCCTGCAGCTGCCCGCTGGTCAGCACGGTCTCGTATTCACCCGGCGCGGACAGTGCCGGATCCAGCGTGCCGGCGGCGGGCGCCTCGACGCTGCCACGCGCGAAGCCGGCCGCAGTGCCGCGCAGGCTCGGGGTCGCCTCGCTGGCGGCCACCGGTGCCGGCACAGGCGCGCCCAGCTCCTTCAGCGCCTGGGTGAAACCATAGCGCGTATACAGCTCGGTCAGCACCGGAACATCCTGCTCGCGCAGCGCCAGCGTGGTCGGGCTGGCCTCCAGTTCCACATCGGTGCGGATCGTCACCAATTCGCGGTTCAGCGGCAGGCGTTCCAGCGCAGCGCGCAGGTTCTCGCCGATCTTGCCCTTCATGGTCGGCGCGGCCGCCATCACCCCGTCCAGGTGCTGGTACTCGGCCAGCCACTTGGCAGCGGTCTTCGGCCCGCACTTCTCCACGCCCGGCACGTTGTCGACCGCGTCGCCCATCAGCGCCAGCAGGTCGATGATCTGATCGGCGCGCACGCCGAACTTGTCCATCACCGCCGCGTCGGAATCCATGCGGCTGCCGGTCATGGTGTTGACCAGTTCGATGCCCGGCCGCACCAGCTGGGCAAAGTCCTTGTCACCGGTGGAAATGGTCACCTTCAGGTCCTGCGCCAGGCCCTGCAGCGCAAGCGTGCCGATCACATCGTCGGCTTCCACGCCGGGGATGCGCAGGATGCTGATGCCCAGCGCTTCGACGATGCGGCACATCGGCTCGACCTGGCTGCGCAGTTCATCGGGCATCGGCGGGCGGTTGGCCTTGTACTGGTCGTACAGGTCATCACGGAAGGTCTTGCCGGGCGCATCGACCACGAACGCGACGTAGGCCGGGCGCTCCTTCAGCGTCGAACGCAGCATGTTGACCACGCCGAACAGCGCGCCGGTGGGTTCACCCTGTGCATTGGACAGGGGCGGCAGCGCGTGGAACGCGCGGTACAGGTAACTGGACCCGTCGATCAGGACTAATCTGCTCATGCGCCGATTCTACGCGCCCGTGCCTGCACCGCGGCGACACGGCGCGCACACCGCGATGGGGCATAATCAGGGCTCGTTCCAGGCAAAGGCCCCCGCCGATGAAGACCCTGATGCTGGCTTCCCTGCTCCTGCTCGCTGGCTGCGCCAGCATGGGTGGCGCAGGTGCTCCCCCGGTGGACGTCAAGGGCGCGGATGTGTCCAGGCGCACCATGGACAACGGTGACACCATCGAGGAATACCGTGTGTCCGGCCAGCTGCGCATGGTCAAGGTGACCCCGTCGCGCGGTGCCCCGTTCTACATGTATGACAAGAACGGCGACGGCCGCATGGACAACGACAAGGACGGTGTCTCGCCGGTCTACTGGAAGCTGTACAGCTGGTGAGGTGACCGGGGTTGTGACCGGGGTCGGATCCCTTTCCACAGGAAAGGGCTCTGACCCCCTCGAAGCCATCGGCACGGCCGCCGATCCCCCCACAAAAAAACAACGCCGGCACGCATCCTGCGCACCGGCGTCGGGTCCCTCCCCGGGAACGCTTGAATCTGCGGGTATGGATCAGCGGATGACCAGTACCGGCAGCGTGCTGCGTGCCAGCACCTCGGCAGTCTGGCTGCCCAGCAGCACGCGGGTCACGCCACGGCGGCCGTGCGAAGTCATCACGATCAGGTCGCTGTTGCGCTCGGCCGCCGTCTCGATGATGCCGTCGGCCGCGTAGCGGTCCAGCACGTGCACCGGGTTGGCGGTGATGCCCTGCTCGGCGGCCTTGGCCAGCGCCGGCTGCAGCACCTTCTGCGCGCCTTCCTCGCGGTCAGCCTTGTATTCCGGGCTGTTCATGTAGCCCACGCTCCAGCCCATGGCGTCGTACATGCCGACGGCCCACGGCTCGGAGACAGTCACGATATCGACCTCGGCGTTGAGGTCCTTGGCCAGCTCCAGGCCCTTGGCCAGGCCCTTGTCGGCCAGCTCGGACCCGTCGGTGGCAATCAGGATGCGCTTGTACATGGTGGGGCTCCGTGGCGGTCTGCCAGATGGGAACGCCACCATTGCACACCGGATGTGGAGGCGGCGCCTTGAGCAGGATCAATCCGGCGCTGTGCAGGGGCCCGTGCGCACCGTCGCGTGGTCCGAGGGACGCGCTCGGCCGGCCCCCTTCTGTAGAGCCGAGCCCATGCTCGGCTCCACAACAATGTCGCTCAGGCGATCTGCACCACGCGTGCGTTCTGGCACAGCGGATAACTGGACACGAATTCGGCAATCGCATCACGCATCGCCTCGAACGATTCGCCGTACATGTACAGTGCGGTTTCGGTCGGGCCCTGCCACCAACTGCAGATCTCGCCCAGGCCATCGATGTTCCCGGACAGCTGCTCGAATACGTGGTTGGAATCGCACTGTTCGTAGACCTCGTCCGGCAGGTTCAGGCCATCCAGGTAGATGCCCAGGCCCTCGGTCACGCCGAAGCTGCGATCAGCTTCGCCTGCCCCCTGGATCTTCGACCCCTTCGGCGCACCCAGCTGCTCCAGCAGGTCGATCAGCTTGGGCACCCCGGCCACGTCGACCAGTGCCACTTCGATATCGCCGTATTCGACCTCGCCGTCGTCGGACATCGCGGTGCCGCCACCGGTGATCTCGCCGACATTGGCCGCCTGCAGCAGCGCATCGAGCGGATCTTCGAACAGCTCGTGGCGATGTTCGGGCTGCAGCCGGGCATTCAAGGTCACGGTGACGTGCAGCGCGGGTTCGGTCATGGGGGCGTTCCTGGAAGAAGTGCCGCCTATTGTAGAGCCGAAGGTAGCGGCAGGAGCCGCTGCCAACGTCGCTTGCGACGGCCCGAAGGGTGCCGGTCAGGACGACCGGCATAGCCCATGCTCGGCTGCTTTTCCCGCCAGAAGCAGCCGAGCATGGGCTCGGCTCTACAACAGCCCGTCAGCGCAGGAACGGGGTCACCTTGCGCTTGAGCAGCTCCACCAGCACCATGTACTCGTAGTCATCCGGGATATCCAGGCAGATCACTCGCTTCTCCTTCAGCCACGGCTTGTAGCGGCTGGACAGCCGGTTGCGGTGCGCCTTCTCCATCACGAACACCAGGTCGGCCCACTGCAGCAGCTCGGGGCCGAGCACTTCCTCGGCGTCGGCCAGCAGCCCGGCCGAGGCGGTCTCGATGCCCGGCCAATCGGCGAATACCTGCTCGGCCGTCGGGCTGCGCAGGCGGTTCTGGCTGCAGAGGAAGAGCACGTTGCGGGTCATGAGCGCAGCCTAATCGGGGTCGAATCCCTTTTCCAACGGAAAAGGGCTCTGACACCAACAGGCTGCTTTCAGACAAATTGCATGGTCGGATGACCGTTCAAGGGGCCACCATGTGCTTTTGCCACCGTCCAGATGTCCATGATCACCAAGGATGACCTGTTAACGTCGTTCGGAGAGGTGGCCGAAGTCCACGGCTGCTACTTCAGCAAGTACGTAGTCGCGACGTACGTACTCTACTGCTGCGTGAGGAATGCCAAGAGACATGACCTCGCGATCGCGTCCAAGAATGTCGATGATCCGGAATTCGCCACCAGCGTTGTGCTGAACGCACCGCACCATCTTTCACATGATGGGCCAACGATCTTCGAGATTCCGTCCAACGCCTATGGGTTCACTCATGCGATGGCGGTTCCCAGCACCTATCACGGGCTTCTGAATCGGATCGAGAAGCGCACGGGGCTGTTCCTATGCCTGCCGATCTTCCGGTGTGAGTTCAACGGCAACGAATCAGCAGAGGATTTCAGGTGGTCCACACATCACATCGTTGACGTCAACAACTGGCATAGGACCAGGCAGCCGAAGATAAGCGTGTACTTCGACAATCCCCGCACTGGCGGCGGAACGGACAAGGACGGCGCCATCGTGAGCCTGGAGACGTTAATGGCCGAGATCGACAACCTCAACGGAGTGAGCAGCGGCTTCATCGAGATCACCAACTATCGCAATGAGGTGATCGAGGTGTTGTCGCCGGAGGAGGGCCACTACGTATTGATCCGCAACCGCCAGGATGAAGAAGCAATGGACCGCGCCGGGTTGGTGGCAGCCGTGGAGACATTCACCATCGGCTGATAGCCGACCGCTGTTGTAGAGCCGAAGGTAGCGGCAGGAGCCGCTGCCAACGTCGCTTGCGACGGCCCGAAGGGTGCCGGTCAGGACGACCGGCATAGCCATGCTCGGCTACTCTTTCCCGCCAGAGGCAGCCGAGCATGGGCTCGGCTCTACAGGAATTCCTGCCCCCCCGACGGTGATCAGATCACCGTCAGGTTGGCGTAGGCCATCACCAGCCACTTGCTCCCCGCGTCGGCAAACTCGACCTGCACGCGGGCGTGGGCGCCGTTGCCTTCGTAGTCGGTCACCATGCCTTCGCCGAACTTGGGATGGGTGACCAGTGCGCCAAGCTTGACCGGCGGTGCCTCGATCGAGGCATGGCCCATCACCCGGCTGGCGCCCATCGAGGCCGGTCGCGAGACCTGCACCTTCGGGCGCACTTCGTGCAGCAGCTCGCGCGGAATCTCGCGCAGGAAGCGCGACGGCAGGCTGTAGTTGTCCTGGCCATGGATGCGGCGAGATTCGGCGTAGCTCAGCACCAGCTTCTGGCGCGCGCGGGTGATGCCGACGTAGGCCAGCCGACGCTCTTCCTCCAGCCGCCCGCTTTCCTCCAGCGAACGTGCACTCGGGAACAGGCCGTCTTCCATGCCTGCCAGGAACACCAGCGGGAATTCCAGGCCCTTGGCCGAGTGCAGGGTCATCAGCTGCACGCCGTCCTCGCCCGCCTGCGCCTGGCCTTCACCGGCCTCCAGCGCGGCATAGGCCAGGAACGCGACCAGCTCGTCCATGTCCTCGCCCACTTCCTCGATGTCGTCGGCGCGGCGCACGAAGCGCGACGCCACCGAGACCAGTTCGTCGAGGTTGTCGGTACGCGATTCCGAATCCAGCGAATTGCGGCTTTCCTTGCTCCAGTGCTCGCGCAGCTGCGAGCGGGCCAGCACGTGGTCCACGCGCTCGGCCAGGGTCATGTGCACGGTCTGGGCCTGCAGCTCGTTGACCAGCCCCAGGAAGCCGGCCAGTGCATTGCGCGCACGTGCGGCCAGCGCGCTGCCCTGGGTGACCAGCATCGTCGCTTCCCACAACGAAATGCCCTGCGCGCGCGCCTCGCGGCGCACTTCGTCCAGCGTGCGGTCGCCGATGCCCCGGGTGGGCGTGTTGACCGCGCGCTCGAAAGCGGCGTCATCATTGCGGTTGGACAGCAGGCGCAGGTAGGCCAGCGCGTCCTTGATTTCGGCACGCTCGAAGAAGCGCATGCCGCCATACACGCGGTACGGCACCTGCTCGCTCAGCAGCGCTTCTTCCAGCGCGCGCGACTGCGCGTTGCTGCGATAGAGCACGGCCACTTCGGTGTAACTGCCACCGTCGCGCACCCACTGGCGGGCGCGCTCGACGATGTAGCGCGCCTCGTCCATCTCGTTGTACGCCGCATACAGGTCGATCGGCTCGCCGTCGCCGCTGTCGGTCCACAGCTGCTTGCCGATGCGATCCGGGTTGTGCGCGATCACCGCGTTGGCGGCGCCGAGGATGTTGGCGGTGGAGCGGTAGTTCTGCTCCAGGCGGATGGTCTGCGCACCCGGGAAGTCGCGCAGGAAGCCCTGCACGTTCTCGACCTTGGCACCGCGCCAGCCGTAGATGGCCTGGTCATCGTCGCCGACCACGAACACGTGGCCGGAATCGCCGGCCAGCACGCGCACGAAGGCGTACTGGATGGCGTTGGTGTCCTGGAACTCGTCCACCAGGATTTCGCGGAAGCGGGCGCGGTAATGCGCCAGCAGGGCCGGGTTGTCGCGCAGCAGTTCATGCGCGCGCAGCAGCAGCTCGGCGAAGTCGACCAGGCCGGCGCGGTCGCAGCGCGCCTGGTATTCGATGTAGGCCTGGCGCATGGTTTCCAGCCACGCGTCGTGCGGTTCGGGCTGGATGTGCTGCGGGCGGCGGCCCTCGTCCTTCTGCGCGTTGATCCACCACGCGATCTGCTTGGGCGGGTACTTGCCGTCGTCCAGCTCCAGCGCCTGCACCACGCGCTTGACCAGCCGCAGCTGGTCGTCCGAATCCATCACCTGGAAGCCTTCGGGCAGCTTCGCGTCCTGCCAGTGCAGGCGCAGCAGGCGGTTGGCCAGGCCGTGGAAGGTACCGATCCACATGCCACGGCTGCCATGGGGCAACTGTGCATCGATGCGGTGGCGCATCTCGCCGGCCGCCTTGTTGGTGAAGGTCACCGCGAAAATGCCGTGGGTCGGCACGCCGTCGACTTCATGCAGCCAGGCGATGCGGTGGGTGAGTACGCGGGTCTTGCCGGAACCGGCACCGGCCAGCACCAGGTGGTGACCGGGGGGAGCGGAGACGGCTTCGCGCTGGGCCGGGTTCAGGCCATCAAGCAGGTGGGAGACATCCATGCCTCCATTTTACGGCATCGCCGTCGCGGCTCCTGCGACCACCTGGGTGGCCAGTGCCTGCGCCTGCTGACGCAGTTCAGGCACCGCCAGGCTTTCCCACAGGCTGCCGATGCGCAGGCTGCCGAGCACGCCCAGCCGTGCCTGCGGCTGGCCACTGGCGCTGCGCAGGCGGTCGCCCGGCACCGTGCTGTCCAGGCCCAGCCCATGCGGCCCGGGGCGGGCCAGGCCCTCGGCCTGCAGCTGCTGCAGCAACGGATTGCGCAGCGCACTGGCGCGGGTTTCCACGCCGGTGGCGTTGACAACGCCGCTGATCGTCCAGTGCTGTTCATTGCCGTTGGCATCGCGACCCGACAGCCGCAGGGCATCGCCTTCGCGGCGGACGCGTTGCAGGCGGGACCGGTGAATGCGCAGTTGGCCGCTTTCGATCAGCGCCTGCAGCTGTGCGTCGACCTCTTCGGCGATGCGGTGGCGATGCACGTCCCAGTAGCGCACCACATGACGCAGGAAGCGGCGCTGGTCGGCCGCGTCGAGGCTGCACCACAGCGCCTGTCCATGCGGACGGATGCGGTCCATCACGCCCTGCCACGGCAGCCCGTCGGCCTGCGCCTGGCGAGCGAACCCGCGCAACGCGCGCAGGCGCTGGCGCAGGTTCATCTGCAGCAGCGTGGCTGGGTCGAACGTGGGCAGGCCGCCATGCGCATGCGGTAGCGGCAGCAGGCCATGGCGCGAGATCACGTGCAGCGGGCCGGTGTGGCCGGCGGCGACCAGCGCCAGCACGGTGTCGGCCATGCTCAGGCCGGAGCCGACGATAGCCACGGCCTGCTCACCGGCCAGGGTACGCACGCCGTCGTAGTCCCAGGCCTCGATCACATCATCGGCGGGCAGTGCCTCGGCACCGGCCACCGGCAGCGGCCGCATGCTGTTGCCGGTGGCGAGCACCGCCTGCACGGCGTGCAGCGCCTGGGCATCGCCAAGTGTCAGCCGGTAGCCATGGTCATCCGGCTGCAGGCCCAGCACCGGCTGCGCGATCACCTGCAGCTGCGCCGGGCTGGCCGCAGCGGCCTCCTGCAGGCGCTGCTGCAGGTAGGCCGCAAAGTAGTGGCGGCATACGTAACGCTCGCCCAGCACCTCGCGCGCCTCGCCCGGGTAGGCGTTGGCGGCCATCAGGTAGTCGAGGAAATCGCCGGGCTGGTCGGCAAACGCACTCATCTTCGCCGCCGGCACGTTCAGCAGGTGCTCCGGCCACGGCGTGGCATAGGCGATGCCCTGGGCCAGCTGCGAAGCCGGTTCGAGAATGGCCAACGCCAGTGGCGCCTTGGCTTGGCGCAGTACCTGGATCGCCACCAGCACCCCGGCCGCACCACCACCGATGATTGCCAGGTCCAGTTCGCCATTACGCGGTGAATCAGTCATGCGCCGATTGTAGGCCATCGGCGATGACGGGCCGGGTTGCCGAAGCGGGCGATTGCCGCCGCCTCACATCAACGCATCGGCCAGCCGTGCGATGCCTTCGCGGCTGCGCCGCCACGTGGGGCGGCTGCGCCACTGCTGCAGGTCCAGCTGCCGCGACTCGCGCAGGTAGCCATCCTCGATCGCACACAGCTGCTGCACCAGCGCGCGGTCGTAGCAGACCAGGCCGATCTCGGCATTCAGCGCGAATGAGCGGATGTCCATGTTGATCGAGCCGAGCACGGCGATGTCCTCGTCCACGCTCATGTGCTTGGCGTGCAGGAACTGCGGCTCGTACAGCGCGATGCGCACGCCACAGCGCAGCAGCTCGTCGTAGTACGCCTCCTGCGCCCACGAGGTCAGCCGCTGGTTGTTGCTGGCCGAGAGGATCAGCTGCACCTGCACACCGGACAAGGCCGCAATGCGCAACGCGCTGAGCGTAGCTTCGTCAGGCACGAAATATGGCGTGACCATCACCAGCCGTCGCCGTGCCAGGTGGATCAGCGCCGCCACCGCATCGCGCGCATTGCTGTACGGATAGGCCGGGCCGCTTGGCAGCAGCTGGGTGGCGATGTCGTCGCTGCACTCGGGCACATCGGCGATCACGTCCAGGCGCTGGCCGGTTTCCATGTACCAGTCGCTGGCGAACACTGCTTCCAGGTGCGCCACTGCCGGGCCACGCACGCGCGCCACCAGCTCGCGGTTCGGGTGGCCGGGCACGAACTGCGGGCCGGCCAGGTTCTGCGAACCGACATAGGCCACTTCGTTGTCGATCACCGCGATCTTGCGATGGTTGCGCAGATCCATGCGCCCGCTGCGGCGCCAGCGCAGGCCACCGGGCAGCATCGCGCGTACCTCGATGTCGCGCGCCTGCAGGCGCTTGCGATAGGCGCGCAGGCCACGCTTGGCGCCCACCGCGTCGAGCAGCACACGGCACTGCACGCCGCGTGCAGCCGCTCGCTGCAGGGCCTCGACGATCGCCTCGCCCACCGCGTCATCGAACATCAGGTAGTACAACAGGTGCACGCGGTCTTCGGCCTGGTCGATGTCGGTGATCAGCGTGTGCAGCGATTCGTCGTAGTCGGTCAGCAGGTCGACCGCGTTGCCGTGCACCGGCATGAAGTCGCCCTGGCGCTGCACCAGCGGCACGATCTCGGCGCTGGCGGTGTCCGGCTGCGGTGTCCAGCGCAGGCGATGCTGCAGCGCCTGTTCCTCGCGGATGACCTGCGAGGCCTCGGCCTGGCGGCGGATGCGCTCGCGCGACAGCCATGGGTGGCCGAACAGCAGGTACAGCGGCAGGCCCAGCAGCGGCACGAAGCCGACCAGCAGCAGCCAGCTGCGCGCCGCCCCCGGCGTGGTGCGGGTGGGAATCCAGCACAGCGCGACCAGCCGGATCAGCCAGTCGATCAGCAGCAGGTACGAACCCAGCAACCACTCGAACAGCATCGTGTCGCCCGTCGGGAGGTGATGGGCCATTCTGCCCAGCAGGGTGTGTAGAGTCGAGCTTGCTCGACTGCCTCAGCGCAGCCGGGCACGGGCTCGGCTCTACAAGGGAGGGCGGGCTTCAATGCCGCACCGGCACCTCACTCAGCTGGCGAACCGATTCGGCGTGGCGGCGGCCGTTGAGCGCCATGCAGGCAATGGCCTGCGCCGCCCGCTCCAGCTGCGCCTCCGGCAGCGTCGGCGGTGCGCCGTTGGCCAGTGCCAGGTGGTGGTCGCACAGCAGCAGCGCCATGCCCTCGATGCCTTCCAGCATGCGCTGCAGGCGCAGCCAGCCCAGTTCCAGGTCCTGCCGGTGTGATGGGGTGTTCATGCAGCCTCCTTCAACGGATCTGGCCACCGGTGAAGGTGGCGGACGATGCGTGGTTGCAATACCGGGAAGCAATCAATCAGCAAACGAACCGGCGGGCACAGGGCCCCCACGCACCGTCCGCCATAGAGGCGGATAGGTCACCAACCGTCGCCGGAGGGATCTCCGGCGACGGCGGGCGAGTCTACTGATTGATTGACTTCACGGGATTGCAAGCCCGACCGCTGCAACCGCAGCGGCTCACCATCATGGGCACGGCCACGCCCGTCGTTCCAATCGATTTGAACCGTGCGAGGCGCCGGAACCGGTAGGAACAATCACTTATCGCATTCAGCCCTTCGCTCCAGGCATGGTGCCATTGGCGACAGCGTGCGCAGGGACTGCCCAGTGCCGACCAACGGTCGGCACCCACCACGGCAATGCAGGAAGTCCCCACCACCCGAATGCCAGACATGAAAAAACCCGCCACAGAGGCGGGTTTCTTCGCGGGGATCAGCAATCCGTGCGGATTACTTGATCTTGCCTTCCTTGTACAGGACGTGCTTGCGCACGACCGGATCGTACTTCAGGAATTCCATCTTCCCCGGGGTGTTCTTCTTGTTCTTGTCCGTGGTGTAGAAGTGGCCGGTACCGGCCGAGGAAATCATACGGACCTTATCGCGCTTGCCTGCCATGATGCTTTACTCCTCAGACCTTTTCGCCGCGCGCACGCAGCTCAGCCAGAACGGAATCAATGCCGTTCTTGTCGATGGTGCGCAGTGCATGCGCGGAAACACGAAGCTTGACCCAGCGGTTCTCGCTGGCCACCCAGAAACGGCGCTCGTGCAGATTCGGCAGGAAACGACGACGGGTCTTGTTGTTGGCGTGCGAGACGTTGTTACCCGTCTGCACTCGCTTGCCGGAAACCTGGCATACGCGGGACATTGCGCACCTCGATAGTAGTAGTTGTCAGCCCGTAGCCCGGGAGACGGCGGCCTCGATGGTTGCCCACCACACGTCAAGAGAATCAAAGGGTTACGCTGGCGTTGGGCGGCCGGGGACGTGCTCCCGGGGACGCCGCCCGGTAGAAAACCGGACACAGCGAGCCGCGCATTATGCACCGGTTCAAGCACTTGCGCAAGTTACCCACAGGCGGGGACTGACCGGCAGGACCGGGGGCACTCCGCCAACCGGCATACTGGCCCGGACCACTGCGGAGCTTGCCATGCGGCTGCTGGCCCTGACCTACGGAACCGAAGGCGACACACGTCCCCTGGCCATGCTCTGCCATGGGCTGATCGGCGCAGGCCACGCGGTGACACTGCTGGCCGATGGCGGCACCCTGGGCAGCGCGCAGGCACTGGATGTGCCCCACGCGGCCCTTGAAGGTGACATCCATGACGACGTGGTCGCACTGGTCTCGCGTGGCAACGGCGTTGCCGCCGCCAGTACCGGCCTGGCACGGATGGCGCTGCAGCATGTCAGCGGCTGGATGCGCCAGGCCGATGCCGCCGCCGAAGGCTGCGATGCGATTCTGACCGGTGGCCTGGCGGCCTTCGTCGGCATGAGCGTGGGCGAACGCCGCAGGATTCCCGTCATCGGCAGCGGCATGATTCCGCTGACCCCGACGCGCGCCTTCCGCTCCCCGTTCCTGCCGCCCGGACGCTCGCCGGGCTGGTTGAACCGGGCCAGCTACGGGTGGGTCAACGGCCTGATCTGGCGCCAGTTCCGCCGGCCGATCAACGCGGCACGCCAGCAGTTGGGGCAATCGCCGCGCCGCGCGCTGTGGTCCGGCCTGCCGATGCTCTATGGCATCTCACCGCAGCTGCTGCCGCCACCGGCGGACTGGCCGGCCGACCACATCGTCTGTGGCCAATGGCGGCTTCCTGATGCGCCCTGGGCGCCCCCGGCCGATCTGCGGGCCTTCCTTGATGCCGGCCCGCCGCCGGTCTACCTTGGCTTCGGCAGCATGACCGGTTTTGATCGCGAACGCGTGCTGCCGGCCTTGCTGCAGGCGCTGGCGCCACGCCGGGTACTGCTGTTTCCTGGCTGGGTGGGACTGCCTGCGATGCGCTTGCCCGATTCGGTCTTCGTACTGGGGCCGACCCCACACGAAGCGCTGTTCCCGCGTTGCGCACTCGCCATCCACCACGGTGGCAGCGGCACCACGCATTCGGCCTGCCGGGCCGGCATTCCCTCGCTGGTGATGCCGTTCGCTGCGGATCAGTTCTTCTGGGCCGATCGCCTGTGTCGGTTGGGCGTGGCACCGGCACCGTTGTCACCGAAGCGACTGGATGCAGCAACGCTGGCAGCAGCCATCACCTTCGCAGAAGCCGACGCAGTACGCGCGCGCGCGGCGGCCCTGGGCGTGGCGATGAGCGATGAAGACGGGGTGGCCTGTGGCGTGGCGATGATCGAGCGCTGGTTACGGCCGATGTAACAGCGGGCAAGCCTCAGCGCAGGTGCGGAATCACCTGGGCCAGCAGATGGGCATCCTTGAGCGCACCGTGCAGGCCCCGGTTGCCGGGGATGCGCAGGCGCTGCAGCACATCGTCCAACTTGTTGCCCTGGCCGGGCCAGCGCCCGCGCGCCAGCTTCAGGCTGCAGGTGATGCGGCAGTGCTGGGCCAGCGTGCCGGGAATGCCGGCCAGGCGCAGCTCGTTGTCCAGGAAACCCACGTCGAAGGTGGCGTTGTGCGCGACCATCTCGCTGCCGCGCAGGAAGTCCAGCAGTTCGGCGGCCTTGCTGGAGAACAGCGGCTTGCCCACCAGCATCGCATCGCTGATGCCATGCACGCGCTGTGCGCCCCAGTCCACCTTGCGCTGCGGCTGCAGGTAGGTGTGGAACTGGCGGCCGCTGAGCTGGCCGTCGATCAGTTCGACGGCACCGATTTCGATCACCCGGTGCCCCAGGCGGTGGGAGATGCCGGTGGTTTCGGTATCCAGTGCGACGATGCGACTCATGCGTGGCGATGTTTCCTGTTACGTGCTGTGGTGATTTTCGCATGCCGGTAGAGCCGGGCCCACGCTCGGCTGGCGCGCGTAGCGCGGGCTTGGTGATGCCAGAAGCAGCCGAGCGTGGGCTCGGCTCTACAGGTGCGTGTGCATCACCCCAACGCTTCCACCACCCAATCGATGAACACCCGCAGCCGCTGGCTCATGTGCCGGTTCGGCGGGAACATCACATGCATCGGCATGGGTGGAAGCCGCCAGTCCTGCAGCAGCGGCAGCAATTCGCCGCGCGCCACGTGCGGCGCGGCCATGTAGCTGGGCAGCGCGACCACGCCCAGCCCCGCCAGCGCCGCCGCCAGATAGGCGTTGCCGTCGTCGAAACCGACCGTGTAGCGGCCCTGCACTTCTACGCGCTCATCGCCGCGCTGTGCGCTGAATACTCTCGCCCGGCCACTGCGCGGGCTGAGGAAGCCGACCGTGTGGTGGTCCGGCCCTTCCAGCGCGCGCGGATCGGTCGGCAAGCCGAAACGCTGCACATAGCCGGGGCTGGCGTGGAAACCGATCGGCAGCGCCGCCAGCGGCCGCGCCACCAGCGCCGGGTCGGCCGGGGTGCCGCCGCGGATCACGCAGTCGACGTTGTCGGCGATGACGTCAACCTCGCGGTCGCTGACGCCGATGTCCAGCTGGATCTCCGGGTAGCGCGCCTGGAAATCCGGCAGTGCCGGCACCAGCCGCAACCGCGCGTAGGGTCCGGGCACATCCACCCGCAGGCGGCCGCGCGGCTGGCTGGCTGCGGCACCCAGCCCGCCCTCCACCTCTTCCAGCTCGGCCAGCAGGCGGGCGATGCGCGGGTAGTAGGCCGCACCGTCGGCGGTGACGCTGACCCGGCGCGTGGTGCGGTTGAGCAGGCGCAGCCGCAGGTGTGCCTCCAGCTGCTGCACCAGCTGGGTGACCGTGGTGCGGCTGATCTGCAGGGTCTGCGCGGCGCGGGTGAAGCTGCCGGTTTCCACAACCCGGGCAAAGGCCCGCATCGCCTCGAAACGGTCCATGGCGGGCCATGATTGTTTGGGATTGGCAATCAATCTAGGCTGATCATCGCGGTTTATCCAGACAGCACTGGCGCGGAGGATGGCGTTCTCTCCCACGGATTCCTTCCCATGTCACAGCGTGATGTCGTTTTCCCCACCGGCCGCCAGGCCCTGTACGAGCGCAACCGCTACTCGCCGGCGATCCGATCCAATGGCTTCCTGTTCGTCTCCGGCCAGGTCGGCAGCCGCGAAGACGGCTCGCCCGAGCCGGATTTCGAGGCGCAGGTGCGCCGCGCCTTCGAGAATCTCAATGCGGTGTTGGCTGCCGCAGGCTGCACGTTCGATGACGTGATCGACGTGACCGTGTTCCTGGTCGACCCGGAGAAGAACTTCGAAAAGGCCTGGGCGATCGTGCCCGAGTACTGGGGCGAGGCGCCGCACCCGACCCTGACCGGTATCGGTGTGACCTGGCTGTATGGG
>NZ_JAOCGL010000043.1:0-31466 GCF_029842485.1 Stenotrophomonas sp. GD03777 | reverse complement strand
ACACGCCGAGGCGCAGTCCGGGCAGGTCGCCGTCGGCGGGCAGCAGGATCGGCTGCTGGCGGATGCCGCCGAAGTGCTTGACCTGGAACAGCACGTCCAAGCCGTGGCCACTGGCGCCGCCACCACTGGCTGCAGGCGGCTCGGCGCGGCCGCCGGGATTGCGCCGTGCCGGCTGGAAGCCGGGCGTGCTACGCACCAGCTCAACCGTGCTGGCCGAAAAGTCGCCCGCGATCAGGCTGGGCATGCCTTCGGCGGTGGCGCCGATCCAGGTCATCAGGTCGCTGGTCTGGTGTTGGCGGGCGGTGGCCTCGTCCGGGTCCGGGCGGAGCCGCGCCACATAGATGTTGACCAGCGCCTCGCCCAGCTTCAGCCGCATCATGCCGGCCGCACTGAAGGTGCCGGGAGGATGCAGCAGGGTCACGCCGTCCTCGCTCACCGGCAGCCGGGTCAGCATGGCGTTGCCATGCCGCAGTGGCTGGCTGGGTGGGTCGGCGGTGACGAAGTCGCAGCTGTAGCGCAGCCGGCTGGCCAGCCAGCAGGCCGGGTTGCGGCCTTGCTGCTGCAGCACCTGCTGCACCGAGATCACGTCCGGCTGCAGGTCGGTCAGCAGTTGTGCGACCTGCTCGCGGCGCTGCTTCCATTGCGCGTCATCGCGGCTGGGCAGCTCCAGCGCGGCTACCGTCAGCTGCCGAGGTTCGCTCTCACGGGCAACGGCGGCCGGCGCCTGTGGTCGTGCCTGCGCCTGCAATGCCAGCAACAGCGCAAGGCAGCTGAGCAGGAGGCGGGCGGGGGCGAGGGGGCGCATAACGATAAGTTTACGCTTTTGCCGTGCAGGTGCCGTGACTTCCGGCAGGGCCTGCACTGCCTGCCACGGATTGGCACCGTTGTCATGCAGCCCTGCAGCGTGCTTCGCAAGCCCCGGTTCCGGTAACCTTGCGCCTTTCGCTTTGCAGGAATGCCTTACAGGATGAGCCACGACGCAGTCGCCCCCATCGCCGGCCAAGGAAAGATGCCGCGCCAGATTCCGTACATCATCGGCAATGAGGCCTGCGAACGGTTCAGTTTCTACGGGATGCGCAACATCCTGGTGCAGTTCCTGATCACCTCGCTGCTGCTGCAGGAAATCACTGCGGAAGGCCGTGCCGGTGAAGCCAAGGACATCATGCACAGCTTCATGATCGGCGTGTATTTCTTCCCGCTGCTCGGTGGCTGGCTGGCCGACAGGTTCTTCGGCAAGTACCACACGATCCTCTGGTTCAGCCTGGTCTACTGCGCCGGCCACCTGTGCCTGGCGCTGTTCGAGAACAGCCGCGAGGGCTTCTTCCTCGGCCTGGGCCTGATCGCGCTGGGTGCCGGTGGCATCAAGCCGCTGGTGGCCTCGTTCATGGGCGACCAGTTCGACCAGAGCAACAAGCACCTGGCCAAGATCGTCTTCGACGCCTTCTACTGGATCATCAACTTCGGCTCGCTGTTCGCCTCGCTGCTGATCCCGCTGGCACTGAAGAACTGGGGGCCGCAGTGGGCGTTCGGTATCCCGGGCATCCTGATGTTCATTGCAACCTTCGTGTTCTGGCTGGGCCGCAAGCGCTACGTGCTGGTGCCGCTGCCGCCGAAGGATCCGCATTCGTTCGCCAACGTGGTGCGTACCGCGCTGACCACGCGCGTGGCCGGCCAGGGCCGTCCGGGCCTGGTGATCGCCGTGCTCGGCCTGGCGCTGGCGGCGGCCTCGTTCGGCCTGGTCGGCTCGCTGGGCATCGTGATCTGCCTGTGCCTGGCGCTGGTGGCCATCCTCGCCGGCATCGGTGGCGGCACTTGGTTGCAGCTGGACCGCGCCCGTGGCCAGCATCCGGCCGAAGCCGTGGAAGGCGTGCGCTCGGTGCTGCGCGTGCTGGTGATCTTCGCGCTGACCACGCCGTTCTTCTCGCTGTTCGACCAGAAGGCCTCGACCTGGGTCCTGCAGGGCCAGCAGATGCAGATGCCGAGCTGGTTCACCGCCTCGCAGATGCAGGCGCTGAACCCGCTGCTGGTGATGATCCTGATTCCGTTCAACAACCTGGTGCTGTACCCGGCCCTGCGCCGCTTCGGCTTCGAGCCGACCGCGCTGCGCCGCATGACCGCCGGCATCGCCTTCAGCGGCCTGGCCTGGATCGTGGTCGGCGGCATCCAGGTGGTGATGGACGGCGGCAACGCCATGTCGATCTTCTGGCAGATGCTGCCGTATGCGCTGCTGACCTTCGGTGAGGTGCTGGTCTCGGCCACCGGCCTGGAGTTCGCCTACAGCCAGGCGCCGCAGGCGATGAAGGGCGTGGTGATGAGCTTCTGGAACCTGACCACCACCATCGGCAACCTGTGGGTGCTGCTGTCGAACGCTGCCGTGCGCAACGATGCCGTGACCCACAGGATTGCCAGTACGGGCCTGAGCGAAGCGGCGTTCCTGATGTTCTTCTTCGCCGGTTTCGCCTTCGTCGCGGCGTTGGCCTTCGGTTGGTACGCGAAACGCTATCGTATGGTCGATAACTACCGTAGCGCCTGAGCCTGACATGACCCCCGTCAATCTGCTGTTGATCGCCATCACCGCCATCCTGTCGTGGATGGCCTTCAACAACCGCAAGCTGGCCGATCGCCTGATCCTGTGGCCGCCGGCCGTCGACCGCCATCGCCAGTACGACCGGCTGGTGACCTATGGCTTCATCCACGCCGACTGGTCGCACCTGATCTTCAACATGATCACCCTGTTCTTCTTCGGGGGATTCATCGAGAGCGTGATGGTGCAGCTGACCGGCAGCTACCTGACCTACCCGGCGTTCTACATCGGCGCGCTGCTGGTCTCGATCCTGCCCAGCTACCTGAAGAACCAGAAGAATCCGAACTACCTCAGCCTCGGGGCATCCGGTGCGGTGTCGGCGGTCCTGTTCGCCTTCATCCTGATCAAGCCGTGGTCGATCATCCTGGTGTTCTTCATCCCGGCACCGGCGATCATCTATGCCGCGTTCTACGTCGGCTACAGCATCTGGATGGACAAGCGCGGCGGCGATCGCATCAACCACAGCGCGCACCTGGCAGGTGCGGCGTTCGGCGTGATCTTCATGCTGGCCATGCAGCCGAGCATCTTCAACCACTTCCTGCGCGAACTCTCCAACCCGACCTTCCGCCTGGGCGGCTGAAGCGTGCCAGGGTCGGATCCTGCGGATCAGACCCTGGCGTATCCGGTTTCAGGCCTGGGTCGTGTGGCCGTAGGTATCCAGCAGGCGGGCGAATACTTCCTCGCCGATGCGCTGGAAATCCTGATCCTCGGTCTGCCCTTCCACCGCCAGTTGCAGCAGGCCCTCCAGCAGGGCGCGGTCGGTATCGGAATGGGAATCGCTGGCGTGCATGGGAGCCTCCACGGTGGTGCGCATGATCAACGGTCGCAAGGGTCGTGCCAGCCTGGCCGTACCCCGCCATAGGCGATAGCGGCCGGCGACCCTCCAGCTTGAGGGCGAAAACTGACGTGAATGGACTGGACTTGCCCCTGTTCAGGCTTCACGCGATCATGGCGCCCGGCTGCGCACCATCCACGCAGTCGCCGCAGGAGACAGTTCCATGGCTTCGGTCACGCCCCCCGGTCTGGCCTACGAGGTCGAACACGATCTGGCCAACCACCGCTTCACCGCCCGTGTGCGAGGACAGCTGGCGGTGCTGGACTACCAGATCAAGCGCAAGCGCATGGTCATCACCCACACCGAGGTGCCTGAGCCGATCGCCGGCCGTGGCATCGCCGGTGAGCTGACCCGCGTGGCACTGCGTTTCGCCCGCGAGCAGAAGTACAAGGTGGTGCCGGCATGTTCCTACGCCGAGGCCTTCCTGCAGCGGCACGAGGAGTACCACGACCTGCTCGTTGGCTGAATGCCAGCGGGCCACGCTTCAGCCATGGCAGGCGATGATGTACAAACATGAACAGGGGATCCCGATGAAGATTGGAAACAACCGGCCACTGCACGGCAGCGTGCTGGCCGGCGTGGTGGGCGTGCTGTTGCTGGCCGGTTGCCAGCGTGAAAGCGAGCCGGCGCCGGTAACCGACGCGGCGCCCGCCGCCGAAGCCACCGCCGCCGGCGAGACGCCGGCCACGGAAGCGCCGCTGGACCTGCGCGACGTGATCGAAAACAACGAGCGCGAAGTGGTGGGCATCAGCTACCCGGCCGGTATCGACCGCTACCCCGGCCTGGCGCGCGCGCTGCAGAGTTATGCGACGAGTGCACGCAGTGACCTGCAGCAGGCTCTGGACGGGCTGGGCAATGACAAGCCGACCATGCCCTACGAGCTGTCGCTGAGCTTCGAGAAGCTGCTGGAAACCCCGCAGCTGGTGGTGGTCAGTGCCGATGGCAGCCGCTACACCGGTGGCGCCCATGGCGAACCGCTGGTGGCGCGCTTCGTATGGCTGCCGCAGCAGCAGCAGATGCTCAGTGCCGACAAGCTGGTGACCGATGCCAAGGGCTGGAAGGCAATCAGCGATTTCGTCTCCGACCAGCTGCGCGAACGCGTGGCCACGCGGCTCAGCGGCGAGGACATGGACCCGGCCCAACTGCAGGAATCCCTGCGCAACGCATCGCGCATGATCGCCGACGGGACTGGCCCGCAGGCCGACAATTTCAGCCAGTTCCAGCCACTGACCGACGACAAGGGGCAGATCACCGCGCTGCGCTTTGTTTTCCCTCCGTACCAGGTGGGTCCATACTCGGACGGCACCCAGACCGCCGATGTACCGGCGGCGGTGCTGTTGCCGCACGTGGCCAAGGACTACGTGGAGCTGTTCGCACGCGGTTGACCGCAGTCGAGGAGGTGACGTGGATACAGGGTTGCAGGAGCGGGTCGCCGGCCTGCTCCACGAAGCCGGGGTCCGCATCGGCGGTACCCAGCCACAGGACATCCAGGTGCATGACCCGCGCTTCTTCGCGCGGGTCATGGGCCAAGGCTCGCTCGGCCTGGGCGAGAGCTACATGGAAGGGTGGTGGGATGCGAACGTCCTGGATGAATTCCTCGCCCACCTGATGCAGGCGCACCTGGATGAACGGGTGCACGGCTGGCGCGAAGTGGCCGATGCGCTGAAGGCGCGCCTGTTCAACCTGCAGGCGGGGCAGGGCAGCTACGAGGTCGGGCGCCGTCATTACGACCTGGGCAACGATCTCTACCAGGCCATGCTGGGCCAGCGCCTGGTCTACAGCTGCGGCTATTGGCGCAACGCCGATGATCTCGACGCCGCACAGGAAGCCAAGCTCGACCTGGTCTGCCGAAAGCTGGGCCTGCGCCCGGGCCAGCGCGTGCTGGACATCGGCTGCGGTTGGGGCGAAGCGCTGAAGTTCGCCGCTGAGCGCTACGGTGTGAGTGGCGTCGGCGTGACGATTTCGCAGGAGCAGGCCGAGTTCGCGCGGAACCTGTGCGCGGGCCTGCCGATCGAGATCCGACTGCAGGACTATCGCGAGCTGGATGAACCGTTCGATGCGATTTTCTCCATCGGCATGTTCGAGCACGTCGGTGACAAGAACTACGCGGGCTTTTTCGAGGTGGCCAAGCGCTGCCTGTCGCAGCGCGGCCTGCTGCTGTTGCACACCATCGGCACCAACATCTCCCGGCATCGCACCGATCCGTGGATCGCGCGCTACATCTTTCCCAACTCGATGCTGCCGTCGGCGGCGCAGATCACCCGGGCGTTCGAAGGCCGTTTCGTGCTGGAAGACTGGCACAACTTCGGCACCGACTACGACCTGACCCTGCAGGCCTGGCGGCGCAACGTAGAGGCGGCGTGGCCACGGCTGGATGCGCGCTACGACGAGCACTTCCGCCGCATGTGGCGCTTCTACCTGGCCGGGTCGATGGCCACCTTCCGCTGCCGCCACGCGCAGCTGTGGCAGCTGGTGCTATCGCCGGATGGCGTGCCGGGCGGGTACGTGGCGCCACGATGAAGCCAGCGCGGGGTCGGAGACCCCGGGGTCAGATCCCTTTTCACAGAAAAGGGCTCTGACCCCAACCACAACAAAAAAACCGCCCGGTCTCCCGGGCGGTTTTCGTTTCACGCTACCGCGCAGGTGATCAGTTGCCGGCGCCGGTCAGGCCACGCTTTTCCAGCAGCGGTTCGATCTGCGGCTCGTGGCCGGCGAAATCGCGGAACAGCTGCATCGCGTCGACGCTGCCGCCCTTGGACAGCAGCGTGGCGCGGAAGTGGTCGCCGTTCTTGCGGCTCAGGCCGCCATTGTCCTTGAACCACTTCTGGGTGTTGGCATCGAGCACTTCCGACCAGATGTAGGCGTAGTAGCCGGCCGAATAGCCGCCCATGATGTGGCTGAAGTACGGGGTCTTGTAACGCGGCGGAACCGGCGCGTAGTAGATGCCGTCCTTATCCAGCGCGGCGCGCTCGAAGGCCATCACGTCCTTGGCCGCCGGCACCTGGTCCGGGCCGATCTGGTGCCAGCGCTGATCCAGCATGGCCGCACCCAGGTACTCGGTGGTGGCGAAGCCCTGGTTGAACTTGGCCGCCGCCAGCACCTTGTCCAGCAGCGCCTGCGGCATCGCCGAACCGTTCTGGTAGTGCTTGGCGTAGTTCTTCAGGATGACCGGGTTGTCAGCCCACATCTCGTTGACCTGCGAGGGGAACTCGACGAAGTCACGCGGCACCGAGGTGCCCGAGAAGTACGGGTACTTCACGTTGGAGAACATGCCGTGCAGGGCGTGGCCGAACTCGTGGAAGGTGGTGTTCACCTCGTCCCAGGTCAGCAGGGTCGGCTGGCCGGCCGGCGGCTTCGGAATGTTCAGGTGGTTGGCGACCACCGGCTTGAAGCCGGTCAGCTTGGACTGCGAGACGTAGGAGTTCATCCACGCACCACCGCGCTTGGAGGCGCGTGCATACGGGTCGAAGATGAAGATCGCCAGCTGGCTGCCGTCGGCATCGAACACGTCGTAGACGGTGACGTCATCGTGATAGACCGGCAGGTCGGTGCGCTGCTTGAAGGTCAGGCCGAATTCCAGGTTGGCGGCATGGAACACGCCGTTCTCCAGCACGTTCTTCATTTCGAAGTACGGCTTCAGCTGCGACTCGTCGAAGTTGTACTTGGCCTGGCGCACCTTCTCGCTGTAGAAGGCCCAGTCCCACGGTTCCAGCTTGAACGTCGGCTTGCCGGCCGCCTTCTGTTCCTGGTCGATCATCGCCTGCAGGTCGGCAGCTTCGCGCTTGGCGTTGGCCACGGCGGCCGGAGCCAGCTTGCCCAGCATCGCGTTGACCGCTTCGGGGGTCTTGGCGGTCTGGTTGGTCAGGTTGTAGGCGGCGAAGTTCGGGAAGCCCATCAGCTTGGCCTTGTCGGCACGTAGCTGCATGATGCGCGAGACCAGCGCGGTGTTGTCGAACTCACCGCCACGGCTGCCACGGCTGACCGACGCTTCGTAGATCTTCTGGCGCAGGGCGCGGTTGGCCAGGTTGGTCAGCGGCGGCTGGCCGGTGGTGTTGAGCAGGGTGATCACGTACTTGCCGTCCTGGCCGCGGGCCTTGGCGGCTTCGGCGGCGGCGGCGATCTGCTCCTTGGACAGGCCGTCCAGCGCCTTGACGTCGTCGACGGTGATTGCCGAAGCGTTCACTTCCGACTGCACGTTCTGGCTGAACTTGGTGCCGAGGTTGGCCAGCTCGGCGTTCATCTCCTTCAGCTTGGCCTTGTCGGCCTCGGACAGCTTGGCGCCTGCGCGCACGTAGTTGTCGTAGTACTTCTCGACCAGGCGCACGCCTTCGGCGTCCAGGCCCAGCTGGCTGCGGGTGTCATACAGCGCCTGGATGCGGGCGAACAGCTTGCCGTTCAGCGCGATCGCATCGCTGTGCGCGGCGAACTTCGCCGAGTAGTCGGCCTGCAGCTTCTTGCGGGTGTCGTTGGTATCGGCGCCGACCAGGCTGAAGAACACGGTGGTCGCGCGGTCGAGGATGTCACCGCTTTTTTCCAGGGCGATGATGGTGTTGTCGAAGGTCGGCTTGGCCTTGTTGTTGGCGATGGCCTCCACTTCCTTCAGCTGCTGCGCCATGCCGGCGTCGAAGGCCGGGGCGAAGTCGCTGTCCTTGATCCTGTCGAACTGCGGATAATGCAGGGGCAGCGGGCTTTCGGCGAAGAACGGATTGGCCTGCTGGGCATGGGTGCTGGCAGACGGGGTGACGGCGCTGGCCGAGAAGGCGGGCAGGGCAAGGCCGAGGGACATGGCCACGGCAAGGGCAAGGCGGGTGGTCAAGGCAGGGACTCCGGTAAGGCAAACAAGGGCCCGAGGGTAACCCGGCCGGCGGCGCCCGCACTTGTGTCAAAAGGCATGTTGCCGGCTCCGGGCGCGGGTACCATGCATTCACCGCCCACGGCCCGCCATCATGACCAGCGCCTACGATTTCAGCTTCCGTGACCTCGACGGCCAGCCGCAGGCGCTGGCCCGTTATCAGGGCCACCCGTTGCTGCTGGTGAACGTCGCCAGCCGCTGTGGCTTCACCCCGCAGTACACCGGCCTGGAACAGTTGTGGCAGGACTACCGCGAGCGCGGCCTGGTGGTGATCGGCTTCCCGTGCAACCAGTTCGGTGCGCAGGAGCCGGGGGACGCGGCGCAGATCCGCCAGTTCTGTTCGCTGGACTATCCGGTCAGCTTTCCGCTGTCGGAGAAGATCGAGGTCAACGGCGAGGGCGCTGATCCGTTATGGGCCTGGATGACGCACGAAAAGCGTGGCCTGCTCGGCAGTGCCCGCATCAAGTGGAATTTCAGCAAGTTCCTGGTCGATCGCCAGGGGCAGGTGGTGTCGCGGCATGCGCCCACCACCAGGCCGGAGCAGTTGCGCAGCGCGATCGAAGCGCTGCTGTGAGGTAGTGCCGGCCGCTGGCCGGCAATCCCATGGTGCCAGGAAGCGCGGGCCAGCGGCCGGCACTGCCGTTGCAGCATCATTTCTCGACGAACGCGCGCTCGAACACGTAGTGGCCCGGTTGGCCGATGCGCGGCGAAACCTGGAAACCCCGGGCATCGAGCACGGTGCGAAGGTCGGCCAGCATCTGCGGGCTGCCGCAGATCATCGCGCGGTCGTTTTCCGGGCTCAGTTCCGGCAGGCCGAGGGTGCGCTGCATCTCGCCGCTCTCCATCAGCTGGGTCAGGCGGCCCTGGTTGGCGAACGGCTCGCGGGTGACGGCCGGGTAGTACAGCAGCTTGTCGCCGATCATCTCGCCGAGGAACTCGTGCTCACGCAGTTCCCTCTCGAAGTAATCGCGGTAGGCCAGGTCCTTTTCGTAGCGCACGCCGTGGCACAGGATCACCTTCTCGAAGCGCTCGTAGGTTTCCGGGTCCTTGATGACCGACAGCCACGGCGCCAGGCCGGTGCCGGTGCCCAGCAGGTACAGGTTCCTGCCGGGATGCAGGTCGCTGATCAGCAGGGTGCCGGTGGGCTTCTTGCCGACCAGTACCTTGTCGCCCGGCTTGATGTGCTGCAGGCGCGAGGTCAGCGGGCCGTCCTGCACCTTGATGCTGAAGAACTCCAGCTGTTCTTCCCAGTTGGCACTGGCAATGGAATAGGCGCGCAGCAGCGGTCGCGCCTCGGTTTCCAGGCCGATCATCACGAACTGGCCGTTCTCGAAGCGGAAGCCGCTGTCGCGGGTGGTGGTGAAGCTGAAGTAGGCATCGGTCCAGTGACGGACCTCAAGCACCGTTTCGGCGCCGAAAGCGGAGGACATGGGCGTATCTATCGAAAGTCGTCGGGGGTAATTCTATCTCAAATGAGACAAGTTCTCATTGGGCGGAACGAGAGGCGTTCTCAGCGGTAACCCGCCGCCTGCAGCTCGAACAGCTCGGCATAGCGGCCGCCCTGCGCCATCAGCTGCGCATGGGTGCCGCTGGCCTCGATCCGGCCATCGGCCAGCACCAGGATGCGGTCGGCCATGCGTACCGAGGAAAAGCGGTGGGAAATCAGTACTGCGGTGCGATTATCCGCCAGTTCCCTGAACCGCTGGAACACCTCGAACTCACTGCGGGCATCCAGCGCTGCCGTTGGCTCATCCAGGATCATCACCTGCGCATTGCGCATCCATGCGCGGGCAATGGCGATCTTCTGCCACTGGCCACCGGACAGGTCCACGCCCTGCTTGAAGCGGCGGCCGATCTGCTGGTCGTAGCCGCCGGGCAGGTCGTCGATGACTTCCTCGGCCATGCCGCGTCGCGCCGCGTCAGCGATGCGTGCCTGGTCGTCCATCGCCTCGACCTGGCCGACGCCAATGTTTTCGCCGGCGCTGAGGTTGTAGCGCACGAAGTCCTGGAAGATCACCCCGAGGTTGGCGCGCAGGTCATCCAGGTCGTAATCGCGCAGGTCGCGGCCATCGAGCAGGATGCGGCCTTCGTCCGGTTCGTACAGCCGCGCCAGCAGCTTCACCAGGGTGGTTTTGCCGGCGCCGTTCTCGCCGACCAGGGCCAGCACTTCGCCGGCGTGCAGCTGGAAATCCAGGTGACGCACCGCCCACTGTTCGGCATCGGGGTAGCGGAAGCCGACGTTCTCGAATACGAAGCCCTGGCGGATCGGTTGCGGCACGCGCACGGCCCCATCGCGCGAGTGGATTTCCGGCTGGATCTGGAAGAACGAGAACAGGTCATCCAGGTACAGCGCCTGGCTGGCCACCTGCGAAAAGCCGATCAGCAGGCCTTCCAGCAGCTGGCGCAGGCGCAGGAAGCTGCCGGCGAGGAAGGTCAGGTCGCCGATCGAGAAGTCCCCACGCACCGTGCGCCATGCGATGTAGGCGTAGGCGGTGTAATACCCCAGCGTGCCCAGCGCAGCCAGCAGCGTGCCCCAGAACGCGCGGCGCCGTGCCAGGGCGCGGTTGGCCTGGAACAATGCCACCGACAGGCGCCGGTAGCGCTCCACCAGGAAGCGGTGCAGGTTGTAGATCTTCACTTCCTTGGCCGTTTCCACGCTGGCGCCCAGCTGGCGCAGGTAGTCGAGCTGGCGGCGCTCGGGCGTCCACTGGAAGTTGAGGCTGTAGCCGGCCGCGTTGAAGTGCGATTCGCCGATGAAGGCCGGCACCAGTGCCAGCGCCAGCAGCAGGATCAGCCACGGCGCGTAGACCAGCAGGCCGACGGCGAGGCTGGCCACGGTGATCGCGTCCTGCACCTGGCCGAACAGCTGGCTCATCAGGTTCATCCTGCCCATGGTCTGGCGGCGCGCACGGTCCAGCTTGTCCTGCAGGTCCGGGTCTTCGAAATCCTCCAGGTCCAGCGTCGCGGCGTGTTCCATCAGGCGGATGCTGGTGGCGTTGGCGAACAGTTCGGAAAGCAGAACGTCGGCATAGCTGACCAGCCGGCCGAGCAGGTCTGAGGCGATGGCCAGGCCGAATTCCAGTGCCAGCAAGCCCAGCAGTGGATTGAGCAGGCCGCTGGACAGCGCCTCGCCCAGCGGCGGGAAGCCGGCATCGTGCTGGCTCAGGTGCAGGGCGCTGTCGATGATCAGCTTGCCGACGTAGAGCATCGCCACCGGCAGCAGCGCACGGATCAGGCGCAGCCCCAGGCTGGCCAGGGTCAGCGCCGGACTGGTCTTCCAGACCATGCGCAGGAAGGGGGGCAGATTGCGCATCGCCCTGAAGCGCTGGCGCAGGCTGGGTTTCTTCGCGGCGGCAGTAGGCATGCCGCCATTGTGCGCGCGCACGGCGTGCAGATGGGGTCATATGGGGTCAGATCCCTTTGCAGCGCAAAGGGCTCTGATCCCGCCACCGCGCCTCGGAGTCAGAGCCCTTCGCCATGCGAAGGGATCCGACCCCGCTCTCCGTTACGGCAGCGGTGGCAGCAGCCCCGCACCCAGCCGGTTCCAGGCATTGATCACCGCAATGCCCATGCTCAGGTCGCTGATGCCCTTCGCATCGAAGTGCGGTTCCAGTGCATCGAACGCCGCTTGCGACGGCGCTCCGTCGGTCAAGCGGGTCAGCGCCTCGGCCCAGCCCAGTGCTGCGCGTTCGCGCGCATCGAAGAAGCGGCTTTCGTGCCAGGCGGGCAGGGTGTCCAGCTTGCGCGGCTCGATGCCACCCTTGCGCAGCGCGGTGCCGTGCATGTCCATGCAGTAGCCGCAGCCGTTGAGCTGCGACACGCGCAGGAACACCAGTTCCATCAGGGTCGGGTCGATCGAGCTGTCATGCACCGCCTGGCTGGTGGCCAGCAGGCCCTTGAAGGCCTCGGCGGCCAGGCGGGTGTAGGGGACGCGGGGGAAGGTGTGATCGGACATCGTGGGCTCCACGGCGGCCACGATGGCCGCCTTTCATCACAAGGACGCCGCAGCGTCGTGGTGCGTGACAACCTTCGGCAATTTTTCTGGATTCAGCACGCTGTACACGTTGGCGATGCGACCATCGACCACTTCGATGGTGGTGATCGAGTGCAGGCGGTCACCCTGGAAACGCAGGATCGCCGGTTCGCCGTTGACGTAGCCCAGCTGCGCCGGATGCGCCGCGCCGCGGCGGGCGATGGCCCAGAACAGGCGGCCGATGCGTTCGGCGCCCAGCAGGGGCCGTACCGCCGCAGTGACTACGCCACCGCCGTCGGAGACCAGTACCGCATTGGCGTGCAGCAGGGCCTGGATCGCTTCGCTGTCGCCGCGCTGCGAGGCATCCATGAAGCGCGCCAGCAACTGCCGGTGCTGGATGGCATCGGCGTTGAAGCGCGGCCGTCCGGCCTGCAGGCGCTGCCGGGCACGGTGCACCAGCTGCCGGCAGTTGGCTTCGCTGTGGCCGATCAGGTCGGCGATCTCACGGTAGTCGTGGTCGAAGGCCTCCTTCAGCAGGAAGGCGGCGCGTTCTTCGGGGCCGAGCTGTTCGAGCAGGGTCAGGAAGGCGACCGAGACCTCGTCGGCCAGCGCATGCAGCTGGGCCGGGCCGGGCGCGGGGTCAGGCTCCAGGGTGACCGCCAGCGGTTCGGCCAGCCATGGGCCGACATAGTGGACACGCTCGCGCTTGGCCGCTCGCAGGCGGTCCAGGCCGAGCCGGGTGGTGGTGGTGACCAGCCAGGCCTCTGCATCGCGGACACTGGCAGGATCGGCGCCGGACCAGCGCAGCCAGGCGTCCTGCACCACGTCTTCGGCGTCGGCGCGGCTGCCGAGCAGGCGGTAGGCCAGCGCCATCAGGCGCGGGCGGTGGGTCTGGAAAACGGTTTCGGCGTTCATGTGTGCAAGGACGCCGCAGTGGCGCGTGGCGTGACAGAGCGTCGGGGGGAATCTTGCCGGCCAGCGGCCAGCACGACCACCCCGGGGCCGGGGGAGGGGGTAAAATGGGCGGATTACCCCCGCCAGCCTCGAGCAAGCGAGCAAGCCGTGACATCGATCAAGCAGGAAGACCTCATCCAGTCCATCGCCGACGCGCTGCAGTACATCTCGTACTACCACCCGGTCGACTACATCAAGAACCTCGCCGCCGCGTACGAGCGCGAGGAGTCGCCGGCCGCGAAGGAAGCGATGGCCCAGATCCTGATCAATTCGCGGATGTGCGCCGAAGGCCACCGTCCGATCTGCCAGGACACCGGCATCGTCACCGTGTTCCTGGAAATCGGCATGGACGTGCGTTGGGATGACGCCACCATGGGCGTGGAAGACATGGCCAATGAAGGCGTTCGCCGCGCCTACATGCATCCGGACAACAAGCTGCGCGCCTCGGTGCTGGCTGATCCGGCCGGCAAGCGGATCAATACCAAGGACAACACCCCGGGTGTGGTCAACGTCAAGGTGGTGCCGGGCAACAAGGTCGACGTCATCGTTGCCGCCAAGGGCGGTGGTTCGGAAGCGAAGACCAAGTTCGCCATGCTCAACCCGTCCGACTCCATCGTCGACTGGGTGCTGAAGACCGTGCCGACCATGGGCGCCGGCTGGTGCCCGCCGGGCATGCTCGGCATCGGCATCGGTGGCACCGCCGAGAAGGCGATGCTGCTGGCCAAGGAGGCGCTGATGGAACCGATCGACATCACCGAGCTGCAGGCCCGTGGTGCCTCCAACCGCATCGAGGAGCTGCGCCTGGAGCTGTATGAGAAGGTCAATGCATTGGGCATCGGTGCGCAGGGCCTGGGCGGCCTGACCACTGTGCTGGACATCAAGATCAACGACTATCCGACCCATGCGGCCAACCTGCCGGTGGCGATGATCCCGAACTGCGCCGCCACCCGCCATGCGCACTTCACCCTGGATGGCAGTGGCCCGGTGATGCTGGACCCGCCGTCGCTGGAAGACTGGCCGAAACTGACCTATGACGCGTCCAAGGGCACCCGCGTGGACCTGGACACGATCACCCCGGAAGACGTGGCCAGCTGGAAGCCGGGCCAGACCCTGCTGCTCAACGGCAAGCTGCTGACGGGTCGCGATGCCGCGCACAAGCGCATGGTCGACATGCTCAACAAGGGCGAGGAACTGCCGGTCGACCTGAAGGGCCGCTTCATCTATTACGTCGGCCCGGTCGATCCGGTGCGCGACGAAGTGGTGGGCCCGGCCGGCCCGACCACGGCGACCCGCATGGACAAGTTCACCGAGCAGGTGCTGGCGCAGACCGGTCTGCTGGGCATGGTCGGCAAGGCCGAGCGCGGCCCGGCCGCCATCGAGGCGATCAGGAAGCACAAGTCGGCCTACCTGATGGCCGTTGGTGGTTCGGCCTACCTGGTGTCCAAGGCCATCAAAGCCGCCAAGGTGGTCGGTTTCGCCGACCTGGGCATGGAGGCGATCTACGAGTTCACCGTGCAGGACATGCCGGTGACCGTGGCGGTGGATTCCACCGGCGAATCGGTGCACAAGACCGGCCCGCGCGAATGGCAGGCCCGCATCGGCAAGATTCCGGTGGTTGTGGAGTAAGCCCTCCATCCCGGAGCAGACAACGGCGCCCCTGTGGCGCCGTTGTTGTGTGGGCAGAAGGATTAACGCGCCTGTAGCCTCTGTTCTGCTACGGTCGGTACACCCTCGCACAGGACGTGTCCATGGCCCTGCATCGGTTCATCGTGGTAGGCGTGCTGCTGGCCCTGGCCGGTTGCAGCACCCCGGCGTCATACGAAGGCGCGGATTTCCCAGCATCCGCGCAATGCCGCGTGCAGTGCCAGGCCGGCTATCGCAGCTGCATGGCGCAGAATGACTCCCTCGGCAGCCGCCAGAGCAACTGCGAGCAGCAGGTGGTGCCGGCGCCGGACAAACGCTGCAAGGACGTGGACAATCCGGACCTGCGCCGTGCCTGCGAACTGAAGACGCACGACTGCGCGATGCGCGCGCCGATGATGTCCTGTGGCGAGCGCCGGGATTCCTGCATGAGCAGCTGCGGCTGAGCAACGATCGCGCGCGTGGGCGCATAATCGGCTGATCCCCCTGCACAGGATCTTCCGCATGAGCACCACGCTGTATGGTTCGACCAGTACTGCCGCGCTGGTCGTGCACTGGCTGCTGATCGAGCTCGGCATCGAGCATGAACTGGTGCTGCTGGATTTCGACGCGCGCGAGCACAAGTCGGCGCAGTACCTGGCGCTCAATCCGGCCGGTGTGGTGCCGACACTGTTGATCGATGGCCTGGTACTGACCGAAGCGGCGGCCATCGCCCTGTACCTGGCCGATCGCCACCCGGAGGCCGGCCTGCTCCCGGTACCGGGCACGCCGCAGCGTGGCGATGCCTACCGCTGGATGTTCTGGTGTGCCAATACGCTGCAGCCGGCCTATCGGGCCTGGTTCTATCCGCATGAAATGGCCGGCCAGGCGAACGTCGAGGCCAGCCGCGAGAGGGCGCGTCAGCGGCTCGAAGCGGCTTGGCAGCACGTTGCCGCTCACCTGCAGGCGCACGGCCCGTACCTGCTGGGCGCCACGCCCTGCGTGGTCGACTACATGCTGGTGATGCTGATGCGCTGGTCGCGCAACATGCCCAGGCCCAGTGACACCTGGCCGGTGCTCAAGGCGCATGCCACCTCGATGAAGGCGCGTCCGGCGTTCGCCGAGGTCTACCGCCGCGAAGGCATCACCGACTGGCGGTAACCAAAAAAGGGGACGGAGGGAATTAAGTCGTTTGTGCACAAACGACTTAATTCCCTCCGTCCCCTTTTCCGGGTTACAGGATCTCCAGCACTGTTTCCGGTGGGCGGCACAGCCGCGTGCCCTTGGTCGTGCGCACCACGGGGCGATTGATCAAGCGGGGATGTTCGCTCATCGCCGCCAGCAGCGTGGCGTCGTCGGCGCCGTCCAGGCCCAGTTCGGCGAACAGCGCCTCCTTGCTGCGTACCAGTTCCTGTGCGTGCAGCCGGGATTCGGTCAGTACCTGGCGCAGCGTGGCTGCGTCCGGCGGGTTGCCCAGGTAGTCGATCACCACCGGCTCGAAGCCCGCATCGCGGATCAGTTTCAGTGCGCCGCGCGAGTTGCTGCAGGCCGGGTTGTGCCAGATCGTCACGTCCATCAGAACCACTCCAGCAGAGACACGCCCACACCCACGTAGGTGGCCTTGTGGTTGTAGTCGATCAGGCTTTCGCCGTAGCCGTCGAAGACCTGCACATGGCCACGCAGCAGGTTGCTGATCGGGAAGCCGTAGTCCAGCTGCAGCGCACCGTGCGAACGGCTTCCGGTGCGCAGTGAATGGCGCGCCATCAGCGAGACCTCATGCCCATTGCGGTTCCAGGTCAGGGTGGCGTCGCCGCGGCCCATGTAATCCTCGATGTCCGGATTGTTGTCTTCGCTGCGGCTTTCCGGAATGCGGTACCAGGGACGCAGCACCAGCGCCCAGTTCTCGCGGTCCAGGCCGATGTTGAGCATGACCCGGTTCCAGCTGCGTGACAGCGGGTCGGCGCGGCCATTGGACTGGTGGTTCAGCGCGATGCCGGTCATGCGCCCGCGCCAGCCACCGATCGAGTAGCCGTTGCGGAACACCATCATCACTTCCGGCTCGTAATTGGTTTCGCGGAACGGGCGCGAATCCTCGCTGTTGTAGGCCTGCCAGCGCGAACTCTGGGTGTAGCCGGCCCAGATGTCGCCGTTGTCGCCGAACAGGTTCTCGACGATCTTGGTCTTGAAGCTGATCTGGAACTTCAGCTCGGCACTGTCGAGTACCTGCGGGGTGGTTACGCTGTTGGCCGGGTTCGGCGAGTGCGGCATGGTGTTGCGATCGCTGGTCCAGAAGGCGGGCAGCAGGTACACCGGCTTGTAGGCGCGCAGTTGGAACGGCCCCAGCTTGGAGTCCTCGGCCAGTTCCCAGCGGCTGTCCAGCAGCGAACCGCGGCCGGCGTTGGCCAGCGCGCTGTCCGGCGTCGCCGGGCGGAACAGGTCGCTCACCCGCTCGCGCAGCTTTTCCTCGCCCTGGCTCACGCGCGCGGTCTGCCGTTCTTCGCGGCGGGCCTGTGCAGCCGCTTCGGCGGCAGCATCAGCGGCGGCGGTAGCCTCCGGGGTATGCCCGAACAGGCGGTCATAGCAGGCCAGCCGGGCCGCGTCGGTGGTAATTGCCGCGCAGGCGGCCGGTGAGGTATCGGCGGTAGGCGCGAACTCCTGCGCAGCCAGCGGTGCACTGGCCAGGGCAAGCGCCAGCGGCGCCAGACGGGGAGACAGCGTGGGGAGGGTCATTGCAGCAGGCCCTTCGATGAATTCGGGAATCACACAGTGTGGCGGCTGTGCCGGATCGCGGCCAGCCCCACGGTTTATGCACGGTCACAGCGTGCGCGTGGCGTGAAGGCCCGGTGGCTCAGAAGAACCAGGCGAACGCGAACAGGCCCAGCATCGCGATCACAACCGCCAGTTTCAGTGCCAGGCCAAGCAGGATGCCGAGCCAGGTGGCCAGACCGACCCTGGTCGAGCGGCCGAGTTCGCGGGTGTGCCAGTACTCGCCGAGCAGGGCACCGACCAGCGGTCCGGCGAACAGGCCGATGGGCATGAAGAACAGGCCGACGATGCTGCCGACGAAGGTTCCCCACAGCGCCTTGCGGCTGGCACCGACACGCTGCGCGCCGACCACCGTGGCCAGCACGTCCACCAGCAGCGAAAGCAGGGTCAGTACCCCAAGCGCGACCAGGGTAGGCCAGCCGACGTGGGCAAAGCCGTCGGCCCAGGCGGCCAGCAGCAGTCCGATGAACACCAGCGGGATGCCCGGGAGGGCCGGCAGGATGATGCCGGCGATGCCTATCAGGACAAAAATGACCGCTAGCAGATACAAGATGAATGAGAGTCCCATGCTGTCCCGTATGGAGTCCGTTTTGGGGTTGACAGTGAAAGATTTTGCCAGTTGCTTTTTCGTTTTGGCCGGGTTAAGTTGCAGTCGCTGAGCTTGGCAAGGTCACCGTGGATCGTGGCCTGATGAAGCAAGATCTTCCCGATCCGCTGCATCGATGCACCTCGCTTCCCCCTTGCTTGTCAGCCGCCCACCAGGCGTTTCCAACAACAAGAGAGAGTCAAAGGGAGTTAGTGAGATGGCTGATCGCGAGACCGGTACCGTAAAGTGGTTCAATGATGCGAAGGGCTTCGGCTTCATCAGCCGGCAGAATGGCGAGGACGTGTTCGTGCACTTCCGCGCCATCGAGACCCAGGGCTTCAAGAGCCTCAAGGAAGGCCAGAGTGTGAGCTTTGAAGTCGTGCAGGGCCAGAAGGGCCTGCAGGCTGACAAGGTCCAGCCGATGTAACACCTGCCGTCCGTCGGCATGAAAAAAGGCCCGCGCAAGCGGGCCTTTTTCTTTGCCTTTGGCCCGCTGCAGGTCAGCGCAGGATGACCTTGCCGTTGACCACGCGCACATAGGTGTTCTCACGGATGCCACCCAGGTCACGCTGATTGACCACGATGGTGCGGCCATCATCCATGCGCACGCTGATGTCGTAGGTATCGCTGGTCACGTTCTTCTGGATCTGGTTGCCGGCCAGGGCGCCACCGACTGCGCCTGCAGCGGCGGCAATGTTCTTGTTGCCACGGCTGCCACCGGTGTGGTCGGAGATTTCATGGCCGGCCACGGCGCCAACGATGCCGCCGAGGATCGCGCCGGTCGCGCTGGGCGCGGTGCGGCCCGAGGGCACGGTATTGATGCGGGTGACGATGCCACAGTCCGCGCAGCGGCCCTGGTTGTAGCCGCCGTTGTTGCCGTAGCCGCCGTTGTTGTAGCCGTTGTTGTAACCACCGCCACTGTAACCGGGCGAGGTGGCACAACCGGCCAGCGCGAGGGTAGCAATGGCGCTGGCGGCGATGAGCTGGATCTTCATGGGGCGTCTCCTGGCCGTGAAGGCGGGTATGTTGGGTGGTACTGCGTCATGCAGCAGGGTGGACGAATCCTCTCCCTTCGAACGTGAACAACGCGCCAACCACGCACCCGATGCCCGGCTGCAGGATGAACGCGCCTCAGCGGAAATCCTGGTGGCAGGCCCGGCAATCGGCCTGCAGCGTTTCCACGAGCTGGGCCAAGGCCCTGCAGTCGCCTGGCGGTGCAGCCAGCGCCGTGTTGAGGTTGCCGCGAAGTCGGCTGGCGTGCTGCTGGAACTGCGTGCTGTCCTTCAGCCCGGGAAACGCCAGGTCCAGGTCATTGGACAACAGGCGTAGCGCCTGCAGCCGCGGCACGCTGTCGGCCAGGCTGCAGCGGTTCTGCTGCTGGGCCCGCTGCAGCAGCTGCGACTGCCGCTGCATCACCTGCATCAGGCTGTCCGGGAACGGGTCGCGACGCGCCTGCAGGGCGCGGCCTACCATCACCGTGGCGACCAGGCCGATCAGCAGGCCCAGGCACAGTACGAACAGGTAGCGATGGGCAGGGGACAGGCGGCGGGGCGGGCTGGCGTTCATGCGGGCTCTCCGGGCGTGCAACGGTGGGTTCGACGCCGGCGTGCTTTGGGGGCTGGCACCTGCACGTTAAAATAGCCCGATGAACGAACAGGTCAAACAACGCTTTGCCGGCATCGAACGGCTGTATGGCGTGGGTGCGCTCGAGCGCCTGCAGGGCAGCCGCGTGGCGGTGGTCGGCATGGGCGGCGTCGGCTCGTGGGTGGTGGAGGCGCTGGCCCGTTCGGCGGTCGGTCATCTGACCCTGATCGATGCCGACGACATCTGCGTGTCCAACACCAACCGGCAGCTGCCGGCGATGGAAGGCAATTACGGGCGCAACAAGGCCGAGGCGATGGCCGAGCGCTGCCGTGCGATCAATCCGGGGATCGACGTCGATGCCGTGCAGGCATTCCTGACGATGTCCAACATGGCTGAGCTGCTGGACCGCGGGTTCGATCTGGTGATCGATGCCTGCGACAGCTTCCGGGTCAAGGTCGAGACGATCGCCTGGTGCCGCCGCCGCAAGCTGTCGCTGCTGACCATCGGCGCTGCCGGTGGCCGCACCGACCCGACCCTGGTACGTATCCGCGATGTCTCGCGCACCGAGCATGACGCCATGCTGGCGCTGATCCGCAAGAAGCTGCGCAGCGAGTTCAACTTCCCGAAGAACGCCAAGCGCTATTTCGGCGTGCCGGCGGTGTATTCGCTGGAGAATGTGAAGTACCCGCAGGCCGATGGCAGCGTCTGTGGCATTCGTCCGAACCTGGGTGCCGATGCGGCGTTGAAGCTGGACTGCGGCGCCGGTCTGGGCGCGGCGACCCACATCACCGGCGCGTTCGCCTTTGCGGCGGTGGGCAAGGCGCTTGAGATGCTGCTGGAGCCGAAGAAGGCGAAAACCGAGGTGGCCGAGGCTTACGCCGACGCGTGACGGTGGTGCCGGCCGCTGGCCGGCATCGGGTTCGTCGCCGTCGTTACAGCGTGCCGGCCAAGGTCGGGCCCCCGCCGTCACATTGCCGGCAGCGCGAACAGCCGCCGTGCATTCTCTGTCGTGGCCTGTGCCAGGGCCTCCAGCTCCATTCCGCGCAGCGCGGCCACGTGCCGGGCAATGGTTGCCAGCCGTGCCGGTTCGTTGCGCTGGCCGCGGACCCCTGCGTCGGGCTGGTCGGGCGCGTCGGTTTCCAGCAGCAGCTGCTCCAGCGGCATCCCGCGTACCAGCCGTTGCAGGCGCTGCGCCCGCTCGTAGGTCAGCGGACCGCCAAGGCCCAGCAGGAAGCCGTGCCTGTGCAGTTGCGCGGCCTGTTCGGGGCTGCCGGAAAAACTGTGCACCACGCCGCGCAGGCCGCCGACGCGACGGATCGCGGCGATCACCGCATCCACCGCGCGTCGCGCGTGCACGATCACCGGCAGATCGAATTCTCGGGCCAGTTCCAGCTGGCCGATGAAATACGCCTGTTGAGCCTCGGCATCCAGTCCTTCGACGAAGAAGTCGAGGCCGCATTCGCCGATCGCGCAGGGGCGTTCGCGCTCGATCCACTCGCGCAGCAGTGGCAGGTGCCCAGGCTGGTGATCGGCCAGGAACATCGGGTGCAGGCCGAAGGCCGGGTACAGCCCGGGCGCCTGCTGGCAGACCTCGCGCAGTTTCGGCCAGCTGGCAGCGGTGACCGCTGGCACCACCTGTTGGCGCACACCCACGGCCTGCGCCCGCTCGATCACCGCGGCACGGTCAGGGTCGAACGCGCTCGCGTCGAGATGACAGTGGCTGTCGACCAGCACGCTCAACGCTGTTCCAGCGGCGGTGGCGTGGTGGCGTTGCGGCTCTTCCAGTTCGCCAGCAGCAGCGTGCCGAAGCCCAGCACCAGCTCATCGATGAACGGGATCGGGTCCGGGATGAACAGCGTCAGCACGAACAGGCCGGCGGTGAGCTTGAACAGGGTGGGGTAGCGCAGCCGGCGCGCCCATTGCAGTACTGGCAGCAGCATCGGGTTGGCCATGGCGGGGATCCTCGTGGGGAATATGCAAACGCTACCACGGGCCCTGCATTTCCCGATGCTGAATGGGTTACAGCAATGAGCAGGAAATGTGGAGATTCCGTTCAGGCAGCGCGTGCTGCAATCTGTCCCGAGAACGTTGCGGATGGTCCGCAAGGAGCAGGTCATGAAAAGCACAACTACAACTGTCCTGGTCGCAGCGGGCGCGCTGCTGGTTGGTGGCATCGCCACCGCCGCCTTCATGAAGAGTGGCGACCGCTCGCCCGACTCCATCAGCGCCGCAACCCCCAATGGCGAGTCGCGCCTGGTCGATGGCAACGCCACCGACGATGGCGTACGTGGTGACAAGCTTGACCCGTCCGCGCCGCGCGGGCTGGAATATGCCGATGTGCTGAAGGTCGACCCGATCACCGAGAAGCAGAAGGCCTATGCCACCGTGATCGGCACCGATCCGGTGCGCGAGACCTCCACCACCCAGACTCCGCACGAGGTCTGCCAGGACGTGACGGTGCAGGAACGCCTGCCGGAGCGTGATGGCAACGTCGGCGGTACCGTGGTCGGCGCGGTGGTGGGTGGCCTGCTCGGCAACCAGGTCGGTGGCGGCAACGGCAAGAAGGCCGCGACCGCAGCCGGTGCGGTGGCCGGTGGCTTCATCGGCAACCAGATCGACAAGCGCCATGTGGGCGGCCGCGTGGTCAATCGTACCGAGCGCCAGTGCCACACCGAAACCGCAACGTCCGAGTCGAGCCGCGTCACCGGTTACAACGTGACCTATCGCAACGAAGACGGCACCACCGGCACCATGCGCATGGCCAGCAAGCCGGGCAGCCGCATCGCCATGGGTACCAATGATGTGGTGAAGGGCTACAACGTGACCTATCGCTATGATGGCGCCGAGAAGACCGTGCGCATGGACAACAAGCCGGCCAGCGATCGCCTGCCGGTGGTCGATGGCCAGCTGGTCACGCAGACCGCTGCTGCCGGCGCCACTGCGGCCACGCGCCAGTAATCCAGAACACCCTGCTGCACCCGACGGGCCGGCTCATGCCGGCCCGTTTCGTTGTGCGCACGGGCATTGATCCGTGGGGAAAGGGAATCGACCATGATGGATGCCCCCCTTCGACAAGGAGTCGGCATGAGCATCTTCGACCTGCGCCTGGAAACCGAGCGGCTGATCCTGCGCCCGCTGCTGCGCGAGGACTACGAACCGTACCTGGCATTCTGTGCCGACGAGGAAACGATGCGCACCCTGGGGGGTGTTCAACCGCCCTCGGTGGCATGGCGCGGCTTCTGCAGCCTGGCCGGCGCCTGGCAGCTGTTCGGCTTCTCGATGTTCAGCGTGATCGAGAAATCCAGCGGTGACTGGATCGGCCGGATGGGACCGTGGCAGCCGCAGGACTGGCCTGGAACCGAGGTCGGTTGGGGTATTCGGCATGCCAGCTGGGGCCGGGGCTATGCACCGGAAGCGGCGGTTGCTGCCATCGACTGGGCATTTGACACGCTGGGCTGGGACGAGGTGATCCACACCATCGCCGAGAACAACGACAACTCGAGGGCGGTCGCGCGCAAGCTGGGCAGCACGCTGCTGCGCATGGGAGAGCTGCCGCCGCCGTACAACGACAAGCCGATGCAGATCTGGGGCCAGTCGCGAGAACAGTGGCGGCAGCGCGTGCGCTGAGCGTTGCCGGTAGTGCCGGCCGCTGGCCGGCAACCTCGATGTGGCAGGATTCGTGCGATTGCCGGCCAGCGGCCAGCGTTACCGTGTTGCCATGCTGCATCCGCGCTTGGCATTCACCGGCGGGCTTGCCAGACTGAGTGCAGCTGGCCGCCGGCCGGATCCGAGGAAGCAGGCAATGGTGGAAGAGCGCGTCCCGTTGACGGTGCATGGCATGTCGGTGTCCGGCAATTGCCACAAGGTCCGCCTGCTGCTGGAGCAGCTCGGCAGCCGCTACCGCTGGGTGGAAGTGGACAGTGCCCATGGCCAGACCCACACCGCCGAGTTCCTTGCGCTCAATCCCAACGCCAAGGTGCCGTTGATCGTCCGCGACGATGGCCGCGTGTTGACTGAATCCAATGCGATCCTGTTCTGGTTGGCCGAAGGGACGCCCTACCTGCCTACCGACGGTTGGGAACGCGCGCAGGCATTGAGCTGGATGTTCTTCGAGCAGTACACGCACGAGCCATGCGTGGCGGTAGCGCGCTTCATCCGCGGCTGGACACCGCCCGATTCACCGCGCCGTGCTGAACTGCCACGCCTGCACGAGCGCGCCGCCACCGCGCTGGCGGTGATGGAGCAGCACCTGCGCGAAGCGCAGTGGTTCACCGGCAGCGCATACGGTATCGCCGACATTGCGCTGTTCGCCTATACCGACGTCGCAGGCGAGGGCGGCATCAGCCTGGCGCCCTTCCCGGAAGTGCGCGCCTGGCTGCAGCGCGTGCGCGCGCAGCCGCGCTTCGTGGCGATGCCAGCGGTGACCGCCGAGGTGCGCGCGCGTTTCGAGGCTGCCTGATCCCACAGGGTAGCGCCCGGCGTTGCCGGGTGGAATGCAACAACGACACGGAGGGTGTTCGATGTTTGCTGTGGTCCCAGATCCGATTCCTGCGCGCATGCGCGTGCTCAACCGCGCCGAAGTGTGCGACGCCAATTTCCTCGACGCGGTGCGTGGCTGGCGAGGCACACCGCGCGCACGTCCTGCACCGGACGCGCCGATCCTGCCGGGCAGCTCGCTCAGCGCTGCGGCCTTCGGTGAGCTGTTCGATTCCCAGCTGGCCAGCCGCCAGCTGGACCTGATGGCGCGCGTATTGCGCGTGCAGAACAAGGTCTTCTATACCATCGGGTCGTCCGGCCATGAAGGCAACGCGCTGCTGGCGCGGGCCTGCCGGCATACCGACCCCGCATTCCTGCACTATCGCTCCGGCGCCTTCATGGTCGAGCGCTCGCGCCAGGTGCCGGGCATCGACCCGTTGCGCGATGCGGCGCTTTCATTCGCGGCCAGCGCCGATGACCCGGCCAGTGGCGGCCGGCACAAGGTGTGGGGCAGCAAGCCATTGTGGGTATTGCCGCAGACCTCGACGATCGCTTCGCACCTGCCGAAAGCGCTGGGCACCGCGCTGGCCATCGAGAGTGGCAAGCGGCTGGGCCATGCGCTTCCCATTCCGGCCGACAGCATCGTGCTGTGCTCGTTCGGCGACGCCTCGGCCAACCATGCCACTGCGCAGACCGCATTCAACACCGGGATGTGGGCGGCCTACCAGAGACTGCCGGCGCCAATCCTGTTCGTCTGCGAGGACAACGGGCTGGGCATCTCGGTGAAGACGCCGGACGGCTGGATTGCCGAGCGCTTCAGCCACCAGCCAGGGCTGGACTATTTCTTTGCCGATGGCCTCGACCTGGCCACTGGGCACGCCCAGGTGCAGGCCGCAGTGGACCACTGCCGGCGGACGCGGCGACCGACCTTCCTGCATCTGCGCACCACGCGCCTGATGGGCCACGCCGGCACCGACTTCGAGGTGGAATGGCGTGCATTGCCGGAATTGTGCGCGGCCGAGGCACAGGATCCGCTGTTGCGCTCGGCGCAGATCGCGCTGGAATCGGGCTGGATGGATGCAGCCGCCATCGAAGTGGCCTACGAGACGATGCGCGCGCGCTGCATGGCCGCCGCTGCCGATGCCGAAGGCCGTGCGAAGCTGCAGTCGCTGCAGGAGGTCATGGCGCCATTGGCACCCTATACGCCCGCAGCGGTGCAGGCCGAAGCCCGGCGCGAGGTCGCCGACGAAGCGCGCGAGGCACTCTATGGCGGTACCGAGGCCTTGCCGGAACGACAGGCGCCACGGCATCTCGCGATCCAGATCAACCACGGCCTGCTGGAGCTGCTTGCGAAGTATCCGCAGAGCCTGCTGTTCGGCGAGGACGTGGCTCAGAAGGGCGGTGTCTACACCGTCACCAAGGATCTGCTGCGCCGCTTCGGTCCACGCCGGGTGTTCAACACGCTGCTGGATGAAACCATGATCCTGGGCATGGCGCAGGGCCTGGCCAACCTGGGCATGCTGCCGATTCCGGAGATCCAGTACCTGGCCTACCTGCACAACGCCATCGACCAGCTGCGTGGTGAAGCCTGTTCGCTGCAGTTCTTCTCCAACGACCAGTACCGCAACCCGATGCTGGTGCGGGTGGCCGGGCTGGGCTATCAGAAGGGTTTCGGCGGGCACTTCCACAACGACAACTCGATCACCGCGTTGCGCGACATCCCCGGGCTGGTGGTCGGCTGCCCCTCGCGCGGTGACGATGCGGTGATGATGCTGCGCACGCTGGCCGCATTGGCGCGGGTGGATGGGCGCGTGGCGGTGTTCCTGGAGCCGATCGCGCTGTACATGAGCAAGGACCTGCACGAAGCAGGGGATGGCCAGTGGCTGTTCGACTACCCGGCACAGAGCCAGGCGCTGGTGCCGGGCGAGGGCCGGGTGTATGCACCAGAGGCCGGAGACCTGGTGATCTACACCTATGGCAATGGCGTGCCGATGGGGTTGCGCGCGGCGCGGGCGATCGAGCAGCAGCTGGGCTGGCAGGTGCGGGTGGTCGACCTGCGCTGGCTGGTACCGTTGGATGCCGGCTTCATCGCGGCCCAGGCCGCGAGCGCGCGGCGGGTGCTGGTGCTGGACGAAGGCCGCCACAGCGGCGGAGTGGGTGAGGGCGTGGTCACGGCACTGGTCGAGGCCGGCTTTGGTCACCTGCCGCTGCGCCGCGTCTGTGGCGCCGACACCTACACGCCACTGGCAGGGGCAGCAATGTTCGGGCTTCCAAGCGACAATGCGGTGATTGGCGCCGCCCTCGACCTGGCGCAGGAACCCTGATGCATGTGTGGATTGGCGGGAATGTTGTTGCCGGCGCCGTTGGCGTCGGCCGAGGCGCTGCAGGCGCAGGCGCTGGCCATGGGCCAGGCGCTGCACCATCGCGGGCCGGATGATGGCGGCAGCTGGGTCGATGCCGAGGCGGGCATCGCGCTGGCGCATCGACGCCTGAGCATCCTCGACCTGTCCCCACTGGGCCACCAGCCGATGGCCTCGGCGGACGGCCGCTACGTGATGGCCTACAACGGCGAGGTCTACAATTTCGCGGCCCTGCGTGAACAGCTGGAGCCGCTGGGGCACACCTTCCGCGGCCATTCCGACACCGAAGTACTGCTGGCGGCAATCCTGCAGTGGGGCGTCGAAGACACCCTGCAGCGCTGCAACGGCATGTTCGCCATCGCGCTGTGGGACCGTCAGGATCGTTGCCTGTGGCTGGCCCGCGACCGCGTCGGCAAGAAGCCGCTGTACTACGGCTGGGCCGGCGACACGCTGGTGTTCGGTTCGGAACTGAAGGCGCTCTGGCAACATCCGGCGTTCGACAACGACATCGACCGCGATGCGCTCACCTTGCTGCTGCGGCTGGATTACATCCCGGCGCCGCACAGCATCCACCAGCGCTGCTACAAGCTGATGCCGGGCCGGGTGCTGCGGCTGGATGCAGCGGCTGTGGCCGCAGGCGCCGCGGCACACCGCCCGGAGCAGGCGCAGCGCCCGTACTGGGATGCGCGCGCACGCATGCAGGCGGCGTTGGCCGCCCCGTTCCAGGGCCGCATCGAGGAGGCCGAGGAACAGCTGGATACGCTGCTGCGCGATGCGGTGGCGCTGCGCATGGTGGCCGACGTGCCGGTCGGCGTGTTCCTGTCCGGCGGCACGGACTCATCGCTGGTGGCAGCGCTGATGCAGGCGCAGAGCGGGCAGCCGGTGCATAGTTTCAGCATCGGCTTCACCGACTCGGGACATGACGAAGCTCCGCTGGCCAGGGAGCTGGCGGCTCATCTCGGCTGTGATCACACCGAGTTGTACGTCAGTGGCGCCGACGCGCTGGCGGTGGTGCCGCAGTTGCCGGCGATGTTCGATGAACCTTTTGCCGATGCGTCGCAGGTGCCGACCGCGCTGGTGGCACGGCTGGCACGGCAGGGCGTGACCGTCGCGCTGTCCGGCGACGGTGGCGATGAGCTGTTCTTCGGCTACACCCGCTATGTACGCGCGCTGCGCAACTGGCAGATGCTCGGACGCGTGCCGGGGCCGCTGCGGCGCTGGATGGGCGCACGCTCGCAGCAGCAGGGCGAGGCCTCGCGGACCGGTGGCCTGGCGGCGCTGCTGGCCGAGACAGGCGCACGTGGCATCGGCGACGTCTACCGCAACCGCATCTCGCGCTGGCGCGACCCTGCCGCGGCGGTACCCGGTGCGCAGGCGGCCGGCAGCTTCTACGACCTGGCCGATCCGCTGCACGGCGCGGGGACACCGGCTGACGCGATGATGCTGGCCGATTTCGTGACCTACCTGCCCGATGACCTGTTGTGCAAGGTCGACCGGACCTCGATGGCGGTCAGCCTGGAGGCGCGCGCGCCATTGCTGGACTGGCGCGTGGCCGAGTTCGCCTGGTCGCTGCCGCTGGGCTTCAAGCGCAGTGAGACGACCAGCAAGGTGCTGCTCAAGCGCGTGCTGGGCCGTTACGTGCCGCATTCAATGGTGCACCGTCCCAAGCGCGGTTTTGGCGCACCGGTCAGTGACTGGTTGAAGGGCGACCTGCGACCCTGGGCAGAGGACCTGCTGCAGCCGGCGCGGCTGGAGCGTGAGGGCGTGCTGTCGGCGGCGGCGGTGCAGCCGCTGTGGCAGCAGTTCCTGGGGGGGCAGCGCAAGTGGCATACCCACTTGTGGAACGTGCTGATGTTCCAGGCCTGGCAGGCGCATTGGCGGCAGGCGCGGACCGGCGTGACCGGCGGCTGATCTTCACCGGATGGCACGGGCCTGGCGACTAGGCTGGGCCTCCCGCACCGTGAGGAGTATGTCCCGATGTCCGTCCCCACCATCGCCGTGTTCGTTGGCAGCCTGCGCAAGGATTCCTGCAACCGCAAGCTGGCCCATGCGCTGGAGAAGCTCGCCGGTGATCGCGCGCGCTTCCAGTACGTGCAGATCGGCGATCTGCCGTTGTACGACCAGGATTTCGACGCTGATTATCCGCCGCAGGGCACCCGGCTGAAGGATCAGGTGCGCGCCGCCGACGCGGTGCTGTTCGTGACACCCGAGTACAACCGGTCGGTGCCCGGCGTGCTCAAGAACGCCATCGATATCGGATCGCGCCCGTACGGTGACAGTGCGTTTGCCGGCAAGCCGGCGGCGGTGATCGGCGCCTCCATCGGCCAGATCGGTACCGCCGTGGCCCAGCAGCACCTGCGCAACAGCCTGGCCTTCCTGGACATGCATGTGCTGGGCCAGCCCGAGGCATTCATCCACTTCAAGGACGGCCTGATCGATGCCGATGGCACGATCCACAACGAAGGCACGCAGAAGTTCCTGCAGGGCTACGTGGACCGGTTCCTGGCGTTGATCGCAGTGCACGTCAAGGGCGATTGACGCCTGCGGGGTCAGAGTCCCCTGCGTCGCAGGGGATCCGACCCCGGGGCGTTGATCTGCGATAATGTCCCGCTCGGGCGCCGCAACGGCGCCCGTCGCAGGCAGTGCGACGCTTTCACGCCAGTCTGGCCAGGTACCGGCGGATATCCCCCGTTTTCCCACGGCTTATCCACAGGCTTGTCCATGGCTGCCGGGGTCGGCACATGCCTACACTCGTCTGGCCCACTTTTGCAGGAAACACCGCAGCATGTCCGCTCGTCCCGGCTTCCGTTCCAACCGCAGAGAGCGCGGTGATGGCTTCGATCGCGATCGCGACGAGTCGCGCATCGACCAGTTGCGGGTACCGCCCCATTCGGTGGAAGCCGAGCAGGCGGTGCTGGGTGGCCTGATGCTGGCGCCCGAGGCGTATGACCGTGTCAACGACCAGCTGACCGAAAGCGACTTCTATCGTCGCGATCACCAGATGATCTATCGTGCGATCCGCGAGCTGTCCGAGCGCGAACGGCCGTTCGACGCGGTGACGCTGGGCGAGTGGTTTGAATCGCAGGGCAAGATGGAACTGGTGGGTGACGGCGCCTACCTGATCGAACTGGCCAGTACCACGCCGTCAGCTGCCAACATCGTGGCCTACGCCGAGATCGTGCGCGACAAGGCGGTGCTGCGGCAGCTGATCCAGGTCGGCACCGACATCGTCAACGACGGTTTCCAGCCGGAGGGGCGTGACAGCAGCGAGCTGCTGGCCTCGGCGGAAAAGAGCGTGTTTGCAATCGCCGAACAGGGTGCGCGTGGCCGTACCGATTTCGTGGCCATGCCCGGTGCACTGAAGGATGCCTTCGAGGAGCTGCGCAATCGCTTCGAGAACGGCGGCAACATCACCGGCCTGCCGACCGGTTACAACGATTTCGACGCGATGACCGCTGGCCTGCAGCCGACCGACCTGATCATCCTCGCGGCGCGCCCGGCAATGGGCAAGACCACCTTCGCGCTGAACATCGCCGAGTACGCGGCGATCAAGTCGAAGAAGGGCGTGGCGGTGTTCTCGATGGAAATGTCGGCGTCGCAGCTGGCGATGCGCCTGATTTCCTCCAATGGACGCATCAACGCGCAGCGCCTGCGTACAGGCCAGCTGGAGGACGAGGACTGGAGCCGCGTCACCAGCGCGATCAAGATGCTGAAGGAAACCAAGATCTTCATCGACGACACGCCGGGCGTGTCGCCTGAAGTGCTGCGTTCCAAGTGCCGCCGCCTCAAGCGCGAGCATGACCTGGGCCTGGTGGTGATCGATTACCTGCAGCTGATGAGCGTGCCGGGCAACAGCGAGAACCGCGCGACCGAAATCTCGGAAATCTCGCGTTCGCTGAAGGGCCTGGCCAAGGAACTGAACGTGCCGGTGATCGCGCTGTCGCAGCTCAACCGCTCGCTGGAAACGCGTACCGACAAGCGCCCGGTGATGGCCGACCTTCGCGAATCGGGCGCAATCGAGCAGGACGCGGACATGATCGTGTTCATCTACCGCGACGACTACTACAACAAGGAAAACTCGCCGGACAAGGGCCTGGCCGAAATCATCATCGGCAAGCACCGTGGTGGCCCGACCGGCTCGTGCAAACTGAAGTTCTTCGGTGAGTACACCCGCTTCGACAACCTGGCCCACGACTCGGTCGGTTCGTTCGAATAGCGGTCATGCCGGCCGCTGGCCGGCAACCACCATCGGGCGAGCCAAGGCACCGGCAGGAGCTGCTGTCAGCGCGGGTTCCATGCGGTCGCCACGAAGCGCAGCCGCGCGTGGGCGTGGCGTTGCGCTGCGCTGGACCGGTTTCATCGCCGCCAGCCCGGTTTCGTCGCAAACTGTTTGCCGGCGCCAGGGTAGGGCGCCAAGGTGTCCGCAGGCGGCAGGGTGCCGTCCCAAGGAGACCGTGATGAAGACCCTGTTCGCGCTCGGTGTGTGGTGCCTGCTGTTCGTACTGTGCTGGCCGCTGGCGATCCTCGCCCTGATCGCCTGGCCGTTCGTGTGGCTGCTGAGCCTGCCGTTCCGACTGGTCGGCATCACCTTCTCGGCGCTGTTCGCCTTCCTGCGCGCGCTGTTCATGCTGCCGGCGCGCATGCTCGGTGGCCGGGCGGTGCCCGCATGAGGGCGGTGGTGCTGGTCGGTCTGGCCCTGTTGGCGGGCCCGCTACAGGCCGCTCCTCCAGCGCCGCCTTCGGTATGGCTGGAGCGCCAGCAGGCAGCCGGTGCCGACGAAGCGAATGCTGCTGGGGCGAAGGCTTCGACGGGGCCCGGGGACAGGGAGCGCTGCCGGGTCACGAAGGAATGGAAGGTCGGCGAGACGGTGGTGCAG